>JAIRLL010000402.1 GCA_031259505.1 Tannerella sp. | reverse complement strand
GTGTAATTTTGCGATATTATTCTACCGGGTTGCTTCACCCTTCGGGTTCCCAATGACGGCGGAAGCATTTTGCGCTTCGATTTTTCCGTTTTTTTTCCAGATTGTCGATATTCGTGAATATTATATCGAAATTGTATGCATGCGGAGTGAATTAAACTGCATACATTCGCGGCGAAATAAAGAACAGCTATGTTAAAAGGAATAAGTCCTCTCATATCGCCCGAACTCCTGAAGATAATGATGGAGATGGGGCATGGCGATGAAATCGTTTTCGGCGACGCCAATTTCCCTTCCGCCTCGCACGCGCAGCGTCCGGTGCGAGCCGACGGACATGCCATAACCGCGCTTCTGGATGCCGTCCTGCCGCTTTTCCCGCTTGACTACGCAGTGGATTTTTCGGCGGTTCTGATGGCGTTTCGCGGCGACAGGGAACCCGCCGTATGGAACGAATACAGGAAAAAACTGGCAGCGCATCCCGATGGCGACAAACCGTTGCTGACGCTTCCCAAGCCCGACTTCTACGAACGTGCACGGAAAGCGTACTGCATAGTGGCCACAAGCGAATCGGAAGGCTTTGCAAACCTGATTATCCGCAAGGGCGTCATACGGATATAGAACAGAAGGCAGAATTCAGGAAATACAATTTAAAACATAAAACAAATGAAAGCGCTCGTATTGGAAGAATACAACAAATTAGTGTACAAGGACGTGCCCGACCCTCAGGCAGGCGCCGGCGAAGTCCTCGTCAAAGTGAAAGCCTGCGGCATTTGCGGCAGCGACGTGCATGGAATGGACGGCAGCACCGGACGCCGTCAACCACCCATCGTCATGGGTCATGAAGCATCGGGAGTAATTGTCAGAACCGGCGAAGGCGTCGTCCGCTGGAAGGAAGGCGACCGCGTGACGTTCGACTCCACCGTGTATCCGCTCAACGACTGGTACACGCTCAAAGGCCGCTACAACCTCAGCGAAGGTCGCGAAGTGGTAGGCGTATCGCCAAAAGAATACAAACGTCACGGCGCATTCGCCGAATACCTGGCCGTGCCGCAGCATATCCTGTACAAAATCCCCGACAGCGTCACCTTCGAGCAGGCGGCCATGGTCGAACCTGCAGCCGTGGCGGCGCACGCCGTCGGGCTTTCGGGAGTCAAGGCAGGCGACAGCGCCGCAGTAATCGGCAGCGGCATGATCGGCACGTTTATCGTCAGCATGCTCAAAGCTTCGGGCGCCACTCCGATAATCGCCGTGGATATGGATGACGAAAAGCTCGGGATGGCAGCCAGATACGGCGCCGATGTGACTGTCAATTCCAGGAACCTGTCTGTGGCGGACACGGTTCGCAGCCATACCAAAGGACGCGGCGCCGACGTCGGTTTCGAAGCCGTCGGCATATCCGCCACCGTCAACGCGCTGATCGACTCGCTGCGCAGGGGAGCTACCGCCGTGCTGGTGGGCAACGTGACGCCCGTCGTCGAGTTTCCGCTGCAAAAGGTCGTCACCTCCGAAATACGCGTACAGGGCAGTTGCGCCATCAACGGCGAATACGAAACCGTCCTCGACATGATTGCCGGCGGCGCACTGAAAGTAGACGACATGATCTCCGCCACAGCCCCCCTGAGCGAAGGCGCCGAATGGTTCCGCAAACTCTATCACCGCGAAGGAAATCTCAACAAGGTGATTTTGATCCCGTAAGACACATGAAAGAGAACATCAAACTGTTTGAAGAAAAAAAGGTTCGCACCGTATGGGACGAAGAAAAGGAAGAGTGGTGCTTTTCCATTGTGGACGTCGTAGAAGTATTGACCGAAAGTCCGAATCCGCGTAAATACTGGAGTGTGTTGAAAACTCGTCTGAAAAAGGAGGGATGTGAGTTGACTACAAATTGTAGTCAACTGAAGATGCTTGCTTCGGATGGCAAAAAATATCTTACCGACGTAGCCGATACGCAACAGTTGTTCCGTCTTATCCAATCGATACCGTCGCCGAAGGCAGAGCCGTTCAAACTGTGGATTGCACAGGTTGCCAAAGAACGTCTGGATCAACTGCATGACCCCGAGTTGTCTGTCGAACAGGCCATGGCCGACTATAAACGGCTGGGATATTCCGACAACTGGATCAACCAGCGTCTGAAAAGCATTGAGATCAGGAAAGAACTGACCGACGAATGGAAAGCAAAAGGCGTGCAGTTTGCTGTTTTAACCGACATCATCTCAAAAACATGGTCGGACAAAACCACCAAAGAATACAAAAAGTACAAGGGACTGAAAAAGGAAAACCTGCGAGATAATATGACCAACGCCGAACTGGTACTGAACATGCTTGCCGAACTTTCCACAAAAAACATTTCCGAATCGTCCAGTCCCGAAACTTTTGAAGAACACGCACGAGTTGCGGAACAGGGTGGAGAAATAGAAAAAAACGCCCGTATGGAACTGGAGAGTAAAACAGGAAAAAAAGTTGTTTCACCACTGAATGCCAGGACAGGAAGCGTTCTGCCCGGCAGAGAAAATGAAGCAATGCCCCTAAAAATAACAGACAACATATAATTTCAAACTCAAGACAACATGAAAGAATACAGATTAGCTATTATCGGATGCGGCAAAGTAGCCCATCTTCATGCCGCAGCAATCGGCAATCTGCCCAATGCGACGCTTGCCGCCGTGTGGAGCCGTACCCCCGAATCGGCAGCAAAGTTTGCCGCCACATACGGGGCGAAACCTTGCAGCGACATTGCCTCCATGATTCGCGACAACGATATCGACCTGGCAATCGTCTGCAACCCTCACCCGTTCCACCGTGATGTAACCGTCGAGGCGGCGCTTGCCGGCGCAAACGTGCTGGTAGAAAAACCGCTCGCCTCCACGCTGGAAGACAGCGACGCCATGATCGACGCCTGTCGCCAGGCAGGCGTCCGACTGGGCGTGGTAAGTCAGCGACGCTGGTATGCCCCCGTGCAGCGCATCCGCCAGGCCATCGACGCAGGCAAGATAGGCGCTCCCGCCTTCGGCACCGTCAACATGCTCGGCTGGCGCGACGAAGCCTATTACGGCGCCGACCCGTGGCGAGGCACGTGGGACATGGAAGGCGGCGGAGTGCTGGTCAACCAGGCGCCGCACCAGCTCGACATCCTGCTCTGGTTCATGGGCGAAGCAGACGAAGTATACGGCCTGTGGCGCAACCTGAACCACCCGTACATCGAAGTGGAAGACACGGCCGTAGCCATCGTGAAGTTCAAAAACGGCGGCATCGGCAACATCATCGTCAGCAACTCTGAGAAGCCGGGCATCTTCGGCAAGGTACAGGTACACGGCTCCAACGGCGCATCCGTCGGCGTGCAGACCGATGGCGGCGCCATGTTCGTGGCCGGAATGTCGTCCGTGCTCGAACCCCCGGTCAACGATCTGTGGACCGTCCCCGGCGAAGAAGCGCTGCTGGCCGGATGGGTGCGCGAAGACAGCGAACTGTTCGAACGCATCGACCCTACCATATATTATATGGAACGGCAAATCGAAGACTTCCTGACAGCGCTCGACGAAAACCGCGACCCGCTCGTGACCGGCGAAACCGGACGCCGCACCGTGGAACTCTTCACCGCCATCTACCGCTCCACGCGCGACAACGCACCGGTGAAATTTCCCCTCCTGCCCGAATACGGACACGATATGGACGGACGGTTAAAATCCTGAACATACACATCTAAAAATACGGAATAGGTTATGAATACTTCTAAAGCCAAATTAATCACCCCAGGGTACGTCTTCACTTTTGCACTTGTCACCCTGCTGTTTTTTCTCTGGGCGCTGCCCAACGTCCTGAATGACGTTTTGATCAAACAATTCCAGAAATCGCTGGAGTTGACACGCTTCGAGGCCGGTCTTATCCAGACGGCTATCAAGCTGGGCTACTTCTGCCTTGCCATCCCGGCCGGGCTTTTCATGCAACGTTTCGGCTACAAGTCGGGGCTTCTGGCGGGTCTCCTGATCTTTGCCGCCGGATGTTTCCTGTTTTACCCGGCGGCCAATTCGGGCGTCTACCTTGTTTTCCTCGGCGGCATTTTCGTAATCGGGAGCGGTCTTTCGTTCCTCGAACTGGGCGCCAACAGTTTCGTCACGACACTCGGCGACCCGTCTACTTCGGCGCGCCGCCTGAATCTCGCTCAGTCGTTCAACCCAATCGGGGGCATCACCGGCGTTACGCTCGGCACGCTTTTCATCTTCTCCGGCAACGAACCCGGCGCGGAGCAGATTGCCCGGATGAAAGCGCAGATTACCGCTACAGGCAACGCTTACACCGATTTTCGTCAGACGGAAAACAGCCGCGTATGGCCGACGTATATCATCATCGGCCTCGTCGTGTTGACGGTTGCCTTCCTCATCTGGAAAACGAAGTTTCCCCGGGTCGACTCTTCCGGCGACGCCAGACACAGGGGCAGCTTCCGGGCGCTTCTGCGGTTTCCCCACTGGTATGGCGCTATCATCTCGCAGTTCTTCTACCTCGGCGCACAGCTCGGCACATGGAGCTACCTCATCACTTATGTGCAGGAAAACAGCCCGATGACGGAGAAACAGGCCGGCGGACTGCTCGTGGTCAATATGATCGTTTTCATGGCCGGGCGTTTCTTTTCTACCTTCCTGATGAAATGGATACAGGCAACGAAGCTGATGGGTGTCTATGCACTGATTAACATCGGTCTGGTAGCGGTCGTGATACTTGGTTCGGAATGGGCGTCGTGGACAGGCATACATGGCCTTTCGTACTGGATCGGTATCTGCGCCATGATAGCGACGACGTTTTTCATGTCGCTGATGTACCCGACCAATTTTGCATCCGGCATAAAGGGACTCGGCCCACATGCCAAACTGGGAGCCTCCGTCCTCGTGATGAGCCTCATCGGCGGCGCGCTGCTGACGCCTCTGATTGGATTGATTGCCGATGCCGCGTGGGCTAAAGCCGTTGCGCCCGGCATGATTGTTCCCGCCGTGTCGTATGCCGTAATTAGCTGGTATGCCTTTAGCGGCGCGCGTCCGCGGGGGCCTGTCCATGAATAAATGAAGAAGATGACACATTATTTTTTGAATGTTTTATATCGAAATATT
>JAIRLL010000307.1 GCA_031259505.1 Tannerella sp. | reverse complement strand
AACGGTTTAGTATCACAGGATAAGAAGTTGCTATCGTTTTTCCTTCGAACCACGGCAACCCTTCGTACACGGCATCTTTCGGAATGGCAAGCGAGAGACGGCATTTGCTGAACCCCAATCGTTTAATCAATTCCGCCTCCTGTCCTTTTTCTACATATTCGTTTTCGCCCACAATGCCTGCATCCGCCACGCCGTGGGCTACCGACTGGGGAATGTCGTCGTCGCGCAAAAATAGCGCTTCGACAGGGAAATCCACCGCAGACAGCAGTAGCGAACGTTTGGCCCTGCTCAACCGGATGCCCGATTCTTCAAACAGCGTCATGGTCTCGTCATACAGACGACCTTTGGATTGTACAGCTATTCTCAACATACTCGCTATTTTATTAGTAAGCCCTTGCAAACAGTACGCGCCGGGGCGACGGTCTGCCGGTCACCATGCACTGTCCCGGCGTCTTGTCGTCGCTCAACGGAATGCAGCGAATGGTCGCTTTTGTTTCGTTCTTCACCCTTTCTTCCGTCTCCGCCGTGCCGTCCCAGTGCGCCATGATGAAGCAGCCTTCTTCGATCTTTTCCCTGAATTCGTCATACGTATCGACTGTAATTGTATGTGTCTCACGTGCATTAAACGCCTTGTCGAAGATATTTTGCTGTATCTCGCCGAGCAGTTTATGCACGTACGCCTCAATACCTTCACATGTGACGGTTTCTTTTTCAAGCGTATCGCGGCGCATCACTTCTATCGTATTGTTTTCGAGGTCGCGTCCGCCCATCGCCAGACGTATGGGGATGCCCTTCAGTTCGTATTCGGCAAATTTCCAGCCCGGCTTCCTGTTGTCGGCATCGTCGTATTTTACTGTAATACCCAGGGTTTTCAGTTTTTCGGCAATGACGGCGACTTTTTCACTGATTTGCGCCAACTGTTCTTCGGAACGGTAGATCGGGATGACAATCACCTGCACCGGCGCAAGCAATGGAGGCAGTACCAGTCCATTATCATCGGAATGTGCCATGATGAGCGCTCCGATCAGGCGGGTGGAAACACCCCACGACGTCGCCCATGCATAATCCGTTTTTCCTTCCCTGTCGATGAAAGTCACGTCGAATGCTTTCCCAAAGTTCTGTCCGAGAAAATGCGATGTACCCGCCTGCAACGCCTTGCCGTCCTGCATCATGGCCTCAATGCAATATGTCTCCAGCGCTCCGGCGAACCGTTCGCTCGCCGTCTTGAGACCCCTGACTACGGGAAGCGCCATGTATTTCTCGGCAAATGTGGCATATATGTTCAATATCTTGAGGGTTTCCTCTTCGGCTTCCGCGCGTGTGGCGTGGGCGGTATGTCCTTCCTGCCAGAGAAATTCGGATGTCCGCAGAAAGAGCCGCGTACGCATCTCCCATCGCATCACGTTCGCCCACTGGTTGATCAGAATTGGCAGGTCGCGATAGGAATGAATCCAGTTGCGGTACGTGTTCCAGATGATGGTTTCCGACGTCGGGCGGATGATGAGTTCCTCCTCAAGTTTGGCGGCAGGGTCAACCACTACGCCGCTTCCGTCCGCAGCATTCTTCAACCGGTAGTGAGTCACCACGGCGCACTCTTTCGCAAAGCCTTCCACATGGTCGGCCTCGCGGCTCATAAACGACTTGGGTATCAGCAGCGGAAAGTATGCATTCTGGTGTCCGGTCTCTTTAAACATGTCGTCGAGCACCCGTTGCATCCTTTCCCAGATAGCGTATCCGTAAGGTTTGATAACCATGCATCCGCGCACGGCAGAGTTCTCCGCCATGTCTGCCTTGATCACCAGATCCTGATACCACTGCGAGTAGTTTTCGCCTCTCGGCGTAAGTTCTTTCAATTCTTTTGCCATATAATTAATAATTCAAAAATTCCGAAGATTCCAAAGATTCGAAGAGTTCAGTATTGCTCTTTTTCATTGGGGAAGTCTCTTTTTTTTATGTCTTCGATATAAGCCTGCACGGCTTTCGTAATCACCTCATTCAAATCGGCATAGCGTCGCAGGAAACGGGGCGAAAAATCCCGGTTGATGCCCAGCATGTCGTGCATCACGAGCACTTGCCCGTCGGCATACCGTCCGGCGCCGATACTGATGGTCGGAATAGCCAGTTCTTCGGATACCTGTTTGGCCAGCAGTGCAGGAATTTTTTCCAGTACAATGCCGAAGCAACCCAAATCTTCCAGCAAATGGGCGTCTTCGATCAGCTTTTTTGCTTCGCCATCGTCCCGCGCACGCACGGCATATGTGCCGAATTTATTGATTGACTGTGGAGTTAGCCCCAAATGTCCCATGATGGGTATTCCTGCGCATAGCACACGTTCGATGGATTCGCGTATCTCTGCGCCGCCTTCCATCTTGATGCCGTCGGCGTGCGTCTCCTTCATTACGCGGATAGCCGAACTGAGCGCCTCTTTCGAATTGCCCTGATAGGTGCCGAATGGCAGGTCTACGACGACAAGGGCGCGCCTGACAGCCTTCACGACCGATTTGCCGTGATAAATCATCTGGTCGAGCGTGACGGGAAGCGTGGTCACATTTCCTGCCATCACGTTCGAGGCCGAATCGCCGACCAGAATCACGTCCATGCCTGCACGGTCAATGATTTTAGCCATCGAATAGTCGTACGCCGTCAACATGGAAATCTTTTCGCCGCGCCGTTTCATCTCCATCAGCCGGTGCGTCGTTACCTTCCGGATAGTATTGTCGGATGTGATTGCAACTGACATAAATTTCAATTTTTTTGTTTTTACGCTGCAAAGATAGTAAAGATTCAAGATTTGAAATTCAAGATGCAGGATTTAAAATTCAAGATGCGGAAATTCCCAGGCGAATGAAATTCGATTTGAACAGGTCGTATACCAATACACAAAACCTGCCGTATCAAGGAGGTAATACACTTTTCCCGGACAACCTCCAGGAGCATACAAAATCATGCCGCGCACCGTATGAATCCCGGATTTTTTCGTCCGTCCTGCCTGTGAATCGATAAAAAATACTACTTTTACGCCGTCAAAAACAAACGAATACGAAACGTATGAACACAATCGTTTTTCCGGCCGAATGGTATCCCCAGAGCGCGGTGCAGTTGACGTGGCCGCACGAAGATACCGACTGGCTGCCGATACTGGACGAGGTCGTCGCCTGTTTCGTCGCCATCGCAAGGGAGGTGACGAAGCGGGAAACGGCTTTGATTGTGTGTGCGGACGAAGAAAAAGTAAGCGCACAGTTGGGCGCCGTCGACAAGCGTCGCGTCATCTTCCGGGAGATAGCGACGGACGACACGTGGGCGCGTGATCACGGCGGCATTACCGTGTTCGAAAACGGCAGGCCGAGGATTTGCGACTTCGTGTTCAACGGCTGGGGAATGAAGTATCCCGCCGGTCGCGACAACCTGATAACCGAAAGGCTGTTTCGGATGCATACCTTCGCGCCGGAAGTGGAGCGGACGGACATGACGCCCTTTGTGCTCGAAGGCGGAAGCGTCGAGTCGGACGGCAACGGCACGCTGCTGACCACGACGAAATGCCTGTGCTCGGCCGGACGTAACGACGGCATGAACAGGGCGCAAATCGAAACCGCCCTGAAGTCTTTCTTCGGCGCAAAGCGCATCCTCCAGTTGGAAAACGGTCATCTGGCGGGCGACGATACGGACGGCCACATCGACACGCTGGCACGCTTCTGCGACGCGGAAACCATTGCATACGTACAATGTACGGATACAGCGGATGAACATTTCCGCGAACTGCGGGCGATGGAAGAAGAATTGCAGTCGTTTCGTACGGCAGAGGGTAGACCCTACCGGCTGATTCCGCTACCGATGGCCGACCGGATTGTCCGGAAAGGCGAACGGCTGCCTGCCACGTATGCCAACTTTTTAATCCTCAACGGCGCCGTGCTGCTCCCCTTCTACGGCAGCGCGAAAGACAGGCTGGCGCAGGCTGTCCTGCAGCAGGTTTTTCCTGACAGGCAGGTGACGGGTATCGACTGCACGCCGCTGATAAAACAGCATGGATCGCTGCATTGCGTCACGATGCAGTTTCCGGAAAGGGTAGTATGCGGGGAGGAGGCGTGAGCTTGACGTTTAAATGATTCAAAATTCAAGGATACGATATGAAAATAGGACTTGTACAGCAGCGTAACACGGCCGAGGCGGCGATAAACATGGCCGGATTGCAGGCAGGAATACGCCTGTGCGCTGAACGGGGGGCGCAACTGGTCGTCCTTCAGGAGTTGCACAACAGCCTGTATTTTTGCCAGACGGAAGATTCGGCGCAGTTCGATTTGGCCGAGACCATTCCCGGCCGTTCGACGGAAATATTCGGCGCACTGGCGAAAGAGACGGGCGTGGCGCTCACGCTCTCGCTTTTCGAAAAACGGGCGGCGGGGCTTTACCACAACACGGCGGTCGTGATCGAAAAAGACGGTTCCATCGCCGGCAAATACCGCAAGATGCACATCCCCGACGACCCCGCCTATTACGAAAAATACTATTTCGCGCCGGGCGATTCGGGTTTCTTCCCGATTTCTACATCCGTCGGGAAACTGGGCGTGCTGGTTTGCTGGGATCAATGGTTTCCCGAAGCGGCGCG
>JAIRLL010000287.1 GCA_031259505.1 Tannerella sp. | reverse complement strand
CTGCAATGTGGGCTAACCACAAAGGTTTCACAAAGTTTCAAGCGTCACTGCGACTGCGAGGTACGAAGCAGGAAGCAATCCAGAATAATGCACGTCGCCGGATTGCCACGTCGCTACGCTACTCGCAATGACGCTTTTCGTAAACAGCACATTTTTAATCGCAAACAGCACAAAGGCCACAAAGATTTCACAAAATATCAAGCCTCTTTCCGCTTTTGATTTCAGTACAGACACAGGATGCCGCCCAGGCATTGACAGAATAGGGGAGGAGTTAGCGCTGTCCCCAAAGTCCGCTGTCCCCAAAGTCTCCAAGCCCCATAATATTTCTAACCACAAAGAGCACAAAGGACACAAAGTTTCTTTTACATGAGCAACTTTTCTTGCTAAAAAGCGCATGGCTCTTGATTTTTCTTATAAATTTGCGCCCTGAATTTAACTGATATTATGTCGTACAGGAACAGTTTTCGAAGATATGTGTGTGTTTCGGCGTTTGTTTTACTTGCGCCGGGGTGGGCTGTTATGGGGTATGCGCAAATTTCCGAAAAGGTGTTCCGGACGGATTATCATATTGATTCGTTGCATAGTAACCGTTTATTTGTTGAGGTCGACAACGTCAATTTCTTCAGGAATATCGAATCGCCCGTCATCATCGTCCCCGGATACACCCTGCCCGGATTCCGGTTGCAGACGAAGGCCGTATACCATCCGGTGTCTAATATCAGGATTGAAGGAGGCGTTCATTCGCTGTGGTTTTGGGGAGCGGACAGTTATCCTGCTTTTGCATACAGTTCGCTGGCCTACTGGCGCGGCGAGCGTGCCAATAATCTCGTGCGCGTATATCCGTTTTTTCGGGCGCAGGCGCAATTGTCCGAACAGGTGAATATCGTGCTGGGCAATCTGTACGGCGCGGCGAGCCATCTGCTTGTGGAACCGCTGTACAATCCTGAACTGAACCTGACGGCCGATCCCGAAACGGGCATGCAGGTGCTGTATGATACCAAATGGCTGCATTTCGATACGTGGGTCAACTGGGAAACCTTTATTTACAAGATGGATACGAAGCAGGAAGCCTTTTCGTTCGGCGTATCTGCACTGTTCATGTGCAATCCTCCCGAATCGACGGCGCACGTGTACTTCCCGTTACAGATACTGGCGCAGCATCGCGGAGGCCAGATAGATATGACTAATCTCCCCGTCCAGACCATGCTGAATGGCGCGGCGGGCGCCGGACTGGACTGGCATTTCCGCTACAGGACGCTGAAAAAAATCCACCTGGAACTGAATCTGCTGGGCTACTACCAGCATGCCGGCAATTTATGGCCGTTGAAGCGCGGCTATGGAACCGCCGTGTCCGCATCGGTCGACCTTCCGGATTTTCGCGTCAAGGCGGCCTACTGGAAGTGCAACGATTTCATTTCGATGTATGGCAACCCGCTGTTCGGCGCGCCGTCGATGTCGGCGCGGGATGCATATTTCATGCATCCGGCGATGTATTCGCTCGGCGGAGAATATATCCGTACCTTTGGCGCAGGATATGCGCTGGGTATCGACTTTGATTTTCACCTCCGGCCTTCGAGCCGTATAAGCGACCCTTCTGCAGGAATTTATACCGTGCCGGCGCAGACTTGCTATTCGTTCGGTGTCTACCTGCGGCTGAATCCATCCTTTCTTATCAAATCTTTTGACAACTGACAGTCAGCGCTATGTATCCGGACTGTCGCCGCGCTGCATTCCATCCGCATAAAATAAACGCCAAACGTAAATGCCTGTATTTGTGACACGAAGAATTTTTTTTTCAACAACCTCGTCATTTTGTTCGATTTTCTTATTGCCGTATTCGCAAAAAGACATATATTTGCAGCGAAATAGAATAAAAAGAAAAAGACAGGCTTTAAAAACAGGAAGATGGCACAGCAGATACGTTTTCATAAGATGCACGGAGCAGGAAATGACTATATATACATTAATAATATGGTATACGCGATTTCCCGTCCGGACGAATTTTCCGTCAAATGGAGTGCGCCTCACACGGGAATCGGTTCCGACGGACTGGTTTTGATTGACAGGTCGGACAGGGCAGACTTCGCCATGCGCATATTCAACGCGGACGGTTCGGAAGCGATGATGTGCGGAAATGCCACGCGGTGTATCGGGAAGTACGTGTATGAACAGGGTCTCACGTCAAAAACCCGCGTGACGCTCGAAACCCTGTCGGGAGTCAGGGAACTTCGCCTTGCGGTGACGGACGACGGCAAGGTGGACGAAGTAACCGTCGACATGGGTCATCCCTCGTTCGAGAAACAGCCGGTAGAAATCGAAGCCGGCGGAAAGAAATATACGGGCTCGGTTGTGTCGACGGGCAATCCGCATTTTGTGATTTTCACGGAAGACGTCGAGGCGATCAAACTGTCCGAAGTCGGGCCGCTGATTGAGCGGCATCCGTTTTTCTCCGGCCGTACGAATGTCGAGTTTGCACAGCCGCTGAGCGGCAGCGAGATTCGTATGCGCGTATGGGAAAGAGGGTCAGGCATTACGCAGGCCTGCGGGACGGGCGCCTGCGCCACGCTTGTGGCAAGCGTAAATGCGGCGAAGACGGCGCGGAAAGCCGTCGTCAGGGCAGACGGAGGCTCGCTAACCGTCGAATGGGACGAAGAAACAAACACCGTGTGGATGACGGGCGAAGCCGTCATGGTATACGAAGGAATCATTTACATCACATAAACATACACATAAAAACAGCAAAAAAAAATGGCTTTAGTGAACGAACAATTTCTGAAACTGCCCGGCAACTATCTGTTTTCGGATATTGCCGGAAAGGTAAACGCATTTAAATCGTCGTATCCCGATGCCAGGGTGATCAGTCTGGGCATCGGCGACGTAACCCGTCCGTTGCCGCAGGCTGTGCGCGAGGCGATGCACAGGGCGGTAGACGAGATGGGCGACGCCTCTACTTTCCGCGGATACGGACCCGAACAGGGCTATCCGTTCCTGAGGGAAGCAATCGTCAAAAACGATTATGCTTCGCGCGGCATATCGCTGGATACGGACGAAGTATTTGTGAGCGACGGCGCAAAGAGCGATACGGGAAATATCGGCGACATCCTCCGCCGCGACAATCGCGTGGGGCTGACAGATCCCGTATATCCCGTCTATGTCGATTCGAACGTGATGGGCGGACGTGCAGGCGAGTTGATTGACGGCAAATGGAATAATATTGTGTATATCCCCTGCACGGAAGCGAACGGGTTTGTGCCCGAGACGCCTGCCGAACGGATAGACGTCCTCTACCTTTGCTATCCGAACAATCCGACAGGCGCGTCGATTACGAAGGCAGCGCTGAAAAAGTGGGTGGATTATGCCCTCGCCAACAAGGTACTGATTCTTTACGATTCGGCATACGAAGCGTATATCCGGAATCCCGAACTGCCGCATTCCATCTACGAGATCGAAGGCGCAAGGAAGACGGCCATCGAGTTTCGCAGTTTTTCGAAGACGGCGGGATTTACCGGTGTGAGATGCGGTTATACGGTGATTCCGAAAGAGCTGAACGGGTATACCTCCGAAGGCGAAGCGGTCGCCCTGAATCCGCTGTGGAACCGTCGGCAGTGCACGAAGTTCAACGGTACAAGCTACATCACGCAGCGAGGCGCCGAAGCCGTCTACAGCGTCGAAGGCGCCAGGCAGGTGAAAGAAACGATACGGTATTACATGGATAATGCCAAACTGATGCGTGAAGGGCTGACGTCGGCCGGGCTGGCAGTCTGCGGGGGCGAGAATGCGCCATACCTGTGGATCAAGACGCCGGCGGGCACATCGTCGTGGCAGTTCTTCGAGCAGATGCTTCACGGCGCGCACGTGGTCGGTACGCCGGGAGTTGGTTTTGGTCCGAGTGGCGAAGGATATGTCCGTCTGACGGCTTTCGGTACACGCGAAAACAGTATCGAGGCGATAGACAGGATATGCCGGTGGCTGAAGTAAACGCCGGACGCCGCCGGACGCGCTTTGAATGAGGAAGAATATTGATGAAAAAAAAATAACATGACCGTGTTGCTGATGCGCACAGTGAAGACGGCTGTTTTTTTTGGTATGATAATTTAATTTTATAGTGTAATGAAGAAAATGAACATTCAAAGAAGAGTTTTGCAGGCAACGTGTATTGTTGCCGTGATGTTACTGATTCCGGCCACGGCAAAGTCCCAGGTGGAAATGTCGGTTGGCGGTGATTTGGTGAGCAGTTATATCTGGCGCGGTTCCTACTGCGGCGGAGTGAGCGTCCAGCCGGCGCTGGGATTGTCGGCCGGCGGTTTTTCGGTAACTGCGTGGGGTTCCGTCGGGTTTACTTCTCCGGAGTATCTTGAAGAGTATGATTTCACGGTCGGTTACGGCGTGGGAGGATTCAGTGTCGCACTGACGGACTACTGGTTCAACAGCAGCAGTAATTATTTTAATTACAACAGCGAAAAGACGGCGCACATGATTGAAGGCACGCTGGCGTATGATTTCGGGCCGCTTGCCGTGTCGTGGAATACGTTTTTTGCGGGCAATGATTTCGGCGTAGACGGAGGCCGCGCGTATTCTACCTATATCGAGGCGAGCGCGCCGTTTGCAGTCGGAAGCGTCGGGCTGAAGGCCGAAATCGGGATTACGCCCCGGGACGGGCTTTATGCCGACAGGTTCAATGTCGTAAATATCGGTTTGACGGGTTCTAAGGAAATCAGGATTACCGATACGTTTTTGATTCCGGCATTTACGAAGATTGTATTTAATCCGTATGTGCAGCAGGCTCACTTTGTGTTTGGAATCAGTTTGTAAATGTAATGTATAACTTAAAGTGAACTGGACATGAAGAAAATTGAAGCGATTATTCGCAAAACCAAATTCGAGGAAGTGAAGGATGCCCTTCTTGCGGCAGACATTGAATGGTTCTCTTACTACGATGTAAGAGGCGTAGGGAAAGCGCGTCAGGGGCGTATATACCGTGGCGTGACGTATGACACGAGTTCTATTGAAAGGACACTGGTATCGATTGTCGTTCGCGACAAGAATGTGGAGAAGACCGTGAAGGCTATTCTGGAAGCTGCAAAAACGGGCGAAATAGGCGACGGACGTATTTTTATCATCCCGATCGAAGATTCGATACGTATCCGTACGGGTGAACGTGGCGATATTGCGCTGTACAACGCGGAACTGGAAAAATAGTTTGAAATGCGGAACTGGTTTAACAAATTAAGATATGTAACTATGAATAGAAATGTATTATTTCGTGTCATTCGGCGCAGTACGGCCGTAATCGTGCTGACTGTGCTTTTTGCATCGGGCGTTTTTGCGCAGGATGCAGCGGAGGCGGCTGCGGAGTTGAGCGCGACGGTCGCAAGTAACGGCATATCGCTCGATACCGTATGGATGCTGCTTGCGGCCATGCTGGTGTTTTTCATGCAGCCGGGATTTGCCCTTGTGGAAGCCGGTTTTACCCGTACAAAGAATACGGCCAATATCCTGATGAAGAATTTTCTTGACTTCATGCTGGGTTCGCTGCTGTTTTTCTTTATCGGTTTCGGCATCATGTTCGGCTCGGAAGGCGCCGGATTCATCGGGATGCCGAATTTCGGCGATCTTTCGTTTTTCGACAACGGGCTGCCGACCGAAGGTTTTTTGATCTTCCAGACTGTTTTTTGCGCCACGGCGGCGACGATCGTATCCGGCGCCATGGCCGAGCGTACGCGCTTCCACATGTATCTGGTCTATACGGTACTTATCAGTGTGATCATCTATCCCGTTTCCGGCCACTGGACGTGGGGCGGGGGATGGCTGATGGCCAAAGACGGATGGCTGGCGACGCACGTGGGCGCCGCGTTTCACGACTTTGCCGGTTCGACGGTCGTCCACTCCGTAGGCGGATGGGTTGCCCTTGCGGGCGCGGCCGTCCTTGGCCCGCGCATCGGGAAGTACGGGAAAGACGGGAAATCGAAAGCCATCCCGGGACACAATCTCACCGTCGCCGCGCTGGGCGTGTTTATCCTCTGGTTCGGATGGTTCGGGTTCAATCCCGGTTCGCAACTGGCGGCTTCGGGCGAAGACAACCGCGTGGCGATTTCGCACGTGTTCCTGACGACGAATCTGGCAGCATGTGCCGGCGGCTTCTTCTCGCTGATCACGGCGTGGGCGAAGTACAGGAAACCGTCGCTCTCGCTCACGCTCAACGGCGTGCTGGCGGGACTGGTCGGCATCACGGCCGGGTGCGACATCGTATCGCCCTGGGGGGCAGTCGTTATCGGCGCCGTTTGCGGGGTGGTGATGGTGTTCTCCGTCGAGCTGATCGACAAGGTGTTCAGGATCGACGATCCGGTGGGCGCCTCGTCCGTACACGGCGCCTGCGGCCTGGTGGGAACGGTCATGACCGGCCTGCTGGCCACCGAAGGCGGTCTGTTCTGCGGCGGCGGCACGGCGCTGCTCTATGCACAGCTGTTTGGCGCCGTCGTGATCGGTTTGTGGGCGGTCGCCGCGGGATTCATCATCTTCAAGGGGCTGGACATGGCGTTCGGCATCCGCGTCTCCAGACGTATCGAAGAGGAGGGACTGGATATTTACGAACATGGCGAAACGGCATATAACTGACGAATAATATGGATTCCCGGTCATGAGTATGTGAGGACATGAAATACTGCCCTTTGCGCAGGGGCAGTATTTCTTTCTCCACAGTGGAAGGGATCCGGTAAGAAGATAAACATAAACATAAAAATAAACATATAATTGAAGATGAAGATTTACATTCCGGAAAATTACCGGCCTGCGCTGCCTCCCGGGGCAGTGGAGCAGGCAATACGGTGGCTCAGGCTGTCGTTCGAAGAAGAACTGTCGGTGACGCTGAACCTGCGCCGTGTGACGGCGCCTCTGTTCGTGTTTTCGGGGACGGGCATCAATGATGATCTGAATGGCACGGAGCACGCGGTGTCTTTTCCGGTGCGCGACATGGACGGCCGCAGAGCCGAAGTAGTCCATTCGCTGGCCAAGTGGAAACGCCTGAAACTGGCGCATTACCGTGTTCCGCCCGGCGAGGGCGTCTGTACGAATATGAATGCCATCCGCGCCGGCGAGGAGCTGGACAATACTCATTCGCTCTACGTCGACCAGTGGGACTGGGAGAAGACGCTCACTCCGGAGGAACGGACGCTCGACTGCCTGAAAAGCGTCGTGGACAGGATCTACGGCGTGGCGAGATCCGTCGAACGGCAGGCGTGCGCCGCCATCCCGCAGAGAGAGGCTATTTTGCCGGAGAAGATTGTGTACGTACATTCCGAAGACCTGCTGGCGGCGTATCCCGACCTCTCGCCGAGGGCGCGCGAACGCGAGGTGGCGCGCGAATACGGCGCGGTATTCGTCATCGGCATCGGCATGAAGCTTGCCGACGGGCGTAAACACGACGGGCGTGCGCCGGACTACGACGACTGGTCGACCCCGACGTGCGACGGACACTACGGGCTGAACGGCGACATGATCTTCTGGAACCCGGTGCTGAACGACGCGTTCGAGCTGTCCTCGATGGGCATCCGCGTGGACAGGGAGGCGCTGCTGCGCCAGCTGGCGCTGGAAAACTGCACGGAACGCTGCTCGCTCGCGTTCCACAGGGCGCTGCTGGACGGCGCGTTGCCGTCGTCCATTGGCGGTGGCATCGGGCAGTCGCGGCTGTGCATGTTTCTCCTGCGGTGCGCGCACATCGGCGAAGTGCAGTCATCGCTGTGGCCTGAAGAAATGATACGGGCTTGCATAGATAACAGAATTTTCTTAAAATAACACATCAAAATTTTACCAAACATGAGTACATTACGTTTTAAAGCCGTAGAAGAAGCTTTCAAGAGAAAAGCAGTGGAGGTGACGGCGCCTTCCAAATTTGTTTCCGATTTTTACGGGAAGTATGTATTTTCGACAGCGACCATGTCCAGGTATCTGTCGAAAGACACGATGAAGGCCATCAAAAACGCCATTGAAAAAGGCGAGACGTTGAGCCGCGGTGTTGCCGACGACGTGGCAGCCGGCATGAAGATGTGGGCAATGGAACTGGGCGCGACGCATTACACGCACTGGTTCCAGCCGTTGACGGACGGCACGGCACAGAAGCACGATTCGTTTATCGACTATGCCAACGGTCCGGGCGAACACATCGTCGAAGAATTTTCCGGCAAACTCCTCGCACAGCAGGAGCCGGACGCGTCGAGTTTTCCGAGCGGCGGCATTCGCAGCACGTTCGAAGCGCGCGGATATACGGCGTGGGATCCCTCGTCGCCCGCGTTTGTGATGGACGATACGCTCTGTATCCCCACCATCTTTATCTCGTATACAGGCGAATCGCTCGACCTGAAAGCGCCCCTGCTGAAAGCCCTGAACCGGGTCGACAGGGCTGCCACGGCCATATGCCGCTACTTCGACCCGGGCGTGCGGAAAGTCTATTCCTATCTGGGATGGGAGCAGGAATATTTCCTGATCGACGAGGGTCTGTATGCCACGCGCCCCGACCTGGTGCTGACCGGACGCACGCTGCTCGGACACGAGTCGGCTAAAAACCAGCAACTGGAAGACCATTACTTCGGCTCCATCCCGACGCGCGTGACGGCGTATATGAAGGATCTCGAATTTGAAGGATACAAGTACGGCATTCCGCTCAAGACGCGCCACAACGAAGTCGCTCCCAACCAGTTCGAACTGGCGCCCATCTTCAACGAAACGAACCTCGCGGTCGACCAGAACCTGCTGATCATGTCGATCATGAAGAAGGTAGCCCGCCGCCACAGTTTCCGTCTGCTGCTGCACGAAAAGCCGTTTGCCGGCATCAACGGCTCGGGCAAGCACAACAACTGGTCGCTCGGGACAGACACCGGCGTGGGGCTGCTCACGCCCGGCAAAACGCCCGAAGAAAACCTGCAGTTCATCACCTTCCTGGTCAACATCCTGATGGCCGTGTACAAAAACAACGCCCTGCTGAAAGCCTCCATCATGACGGCGCAGAACGCGCACCGGCTGGGCGCCAACGAAGCGCCGCCGGCCATCATCTCCGTGTTCCTCGGCACGCAGATTTCCGCCATCCTCGACGAACTGGAGAACAGCACGTCCGACAGGGCGATCGTGCTGGCCGACAAAAAAATAACCAGCATCGGCATTTCGCACATCCCCGAAGTGCTGCTCGACAACACCGACCGCAACCGCACGTCGCCGTTCGCCTTCACCGGCAACCGTTTTGAGTTTCGCGCCGTAGGCTCGTCGGCCAACTGCTCGTCGGGCATGACCGCCCTCAACACGGCCGTAGCGGCTCAGCTGGAGGAATTCAAGAGCGACGTCGACCGCCGGATCGCGAACGGACTGGAGAAGGAAAAGGCCTTTTTCGAAGTCATCAAGGAATACATCAGGGAATCGAAACCCATTCGCTTCGACGGCAATAACTACAGCGACGAATGGCGGGAGGATGCCAGCGCCCGCCAACTGGACTGCGAAACCTGCGTGCCGAAAATCTATCACGCCTATACGGCCGAAGAGAGCATCAAACTCTTCAAGGGCGTGCTGAACAAAAAGGAACTGGAGGCGCGCAACGAAGTGAAGTGGGAAATCTATACGAAGAAGATCCAGATCGAAGCCCGCGTGCTGGGCGACCTTGCCATCAATCATATCATCCCGATAGCCACGCGCTATCAGTCGCTGCTGCTGGATAATGTGTTGAAGATAAAAACAATCTATCCCGAAGACAAGGCTGCCGAACTCTCGGCGCTCGACGCTTCGCTGGTGGAGGAAATTGCGGGGCACGTGGCCGACATCAAGCGAAATGTGGACGGAATGGTCAATGCCCGCAAAGTGGCCAACCCGATCGAAGACGCTTACGAAAAGGCGCTGGCGTATCACGACAGCGTACTGCCTTATTTTGACAGAATCCGCCGTAGCGCCGACAAGCTCGAACTTGTCGTGGACGACGAAATGTGGACACTGCCCAAGTACAGGGAATTGCTGTTTATTCGATAAACAGTTGTTTTTATGTTATGTTTGAGGGGGTGCGTCGCGAGATGCGCCCCTTTTTGCATTCAAAAGGGGCGGCGTGCGACGGCAGGGTGGGGGAGAGGGCGGGCGCGCGGCTCACTGACCGGTCGGCGGCAGCGACGCCCTGAGCTGTTCCAGTTCGCGGCGGAGGCGTTCGATCTCGCGCAGGCTCGATTCAAGCACATCATGATGCTGCCGGTCGGCGGAACCGCCGCCGAGGTCTTCGGTCGAATACGGCATCGTGAACGTGGGCTGGGGGCCGAACACCGGTTCCCCGTCCACGTGACGCAGGAAGGAGGCTTTTATCAATATATGGTTTCCATAATAATATGGTATACACGATATATCGATATATTATTTCCATATATCAATATATAGTTTCCATATATCAATATATGGTTTTAATATATACATATACAGTTTCTATATATGTATATACAGTTTTCATATATCAATATATGTATCCTGTATATATATATACACATTTTTCATATAACGGGCGTTCGCGCGTCAATGGATGTCATCGCTTCAGTCGTGCCGCAGGCTCGTGATGTTCACGTCGACATGAAAATAAAGCAGGCGGCGGCGCCGAAGCCTTGCCGGAAACATCCCTGTCATGACCCATCGCATGTTTGCGGTTAAACCCGACGGTGCCTGTTTTTTTCCGGAGCACAAAACTGCATGTACTTTCTGCGATCGGCAAACGCACGGCATGGTCGCGCGCTATGGAAAAATAAAATTGCCCTGCCGTATGATTTTCCGCAATGTTTTTTTTACTTTTGTACTCCGGCATTCGGGACAGTAAAATATGTACAGTGATGAAAAAGAAATCCGTGTCTCTGTCGCATATGCTGCCGGATGCAGCGCGGCCGTCACAGTCCGTACCGTGCCGGCGGCGCAGGCCGGCATCATGCAGGCTGAACAGAATCCGGACCGGAAATATTTGCTGACGGCATTGAAACAGTCAGCCGAATGGCGGAACAGTATAACAGTTTTAGTACGAATATTAATGATTAAACAATTAGAAACTATGAAAATAGGAATTCTTTCATCGGGCGGCGACTGCCCGGGTATCAACGCAACGATACGTGGCGTCGGCAAAACGGCCATCATGCATTACAATATGGATGTGATTGGCATCCATAACGGTTTCACAGGTCTTAAGAACCGTGATACCGAGGTATTTAACGAACGCAGCCTTTCAGGTATCCTGAATCGGGGCGGCACTATCATCGGCACTTCGCGCGAAAAGCCTTTCAAAAAGATGATACATTCCGACGATTCCGACAAACCGGATATTCTTGTGCAAAACTATCATGAACTGGGACTTAACTGTCTGGTCTGCATCGGCGGCAACGGCACGCAGAAAACGGCATATCGACTGTCCGAGCTGGGAATCAACGTAATAGGCATTCCGAAAACCATCGACAACGACGTCTGGGGCACAGACATCACCTTCGGTTTCGATTCGGCCGTAAGCATCGCCACCGAAGCCATCGACCGCCTGCACTCCACGGCAAACGCACTCAAGCGCGTGATGGTGTGCGAAGTAATGGGTCATCATGCCGGATGGATAGCGCTCCATGCCGGCATGGCAGGCGGCGCGGACGTGATCCTGATCCCCGAAATCACGTTCGACATGGACGGCGTGAACAAAGTGGTGCTCGACCGTGCGCGTCGCGGCAAGCCATATTCCATCGTCGTCGTGGCCGAAGGCGTCCGGATGGGAAACAAAAACCATCCCGCCTATCAGGTATCGTCCGTCATCGAAGAAGCTACGTCTATCGAAGCCCGTGTCACCGTACTCGGATATATCCAGCGCGGAGGCCATCCGTCGCCCTTCGACCGCAACCTTGCCACCCTGCTGGGCGGACACGCTACCGAACTGATTGCAAGCCGTGTATTCGGGCGGATGGTATGCGTCAGCGACGGACAGATTGACTCCGTCCCGCTCGCCGAAGTAGCCGGCCGGACACGGCTCGTTCCGCCCGGACACGACCTCGTCACGCAGGGACGGCGAATGGGCATCTTCTTCGGAAAAGAATGAACGGACTATTTTTACAACCAAATAAACATGTAGATTATGAGAACTTTAATTTTGCTCTCTCTGACCGTTTTAGCCATGAATGGCGCAATGGCGCAGGAACCCGCGACGGTCATTACGTATGCCGCCGGCGATTTCCGCGTGAGCACGCTGTCCGAAGGCGGTCGTGCCGGACAAAGCAGTCTGCTGAAAGGCGCCACGCCCGAAATGCTGCAGAAATACCTCCCCGACGGGACGTTTCCTCTCGAAGTGCAGGCGTTTCTCGTTCGTACGCCGGACAGAAACATCCTGATTGACGCCGGTTACGGCACGAATCTTTTTACGAATCTGCAGTCGCTTGAAATAACTGAAGATCAGGTCGACGTCATCCTCCTTACGCATCTGCACGGCGACCATATCGGCGGACTGCTGCGCGACGGAAAAGCCGCCTTCCCGCACGCGGAAATGTATCTCTCGCAGGCAGAACACGATTACTGGACGAATCAGGAACGCGGCGATGCCGCCCGTAAAATGCTTGCCGCATACAGGGACAGACTTCATCTGTTCGTGCCGTCGGCAATCGGCGAAGCGCCGTCCGAACTGTTTACCGGCATACAGGCGATTGCGGCATACGGCCACACACCCGGCCATACGGCTTTTCTTTTTCATTCGGGCGAAAGCAAATGGCTGATTTGGGGCGATGTGACGCACGCGATGCCGATTCAGATGCCCTGTCCCGACGTGGCGCTTTCGTTTGATACCGATCCTGAGCTGGCGATTCGGACACGCAAAACCATCTTTGAGTATGTAGCCCGACACAAGATCACCGTCGGCGGAATGCACATCCCCTTCCCTGCCGTCGGCAATGTCACGTCAGGAAAAGAAGAAGGCTATGCGTTCACACCGCTATGTCTTTGTGAAGGAATATAATACAGTGTCGCGTCGGCGCCAGGCCGCCATTGCGCGAGCGTATATTTTTCAAACAGACAAAGAAAGATGACAGGTCCGGATAGCTTCATTCCGCTCGCAACGGCGAAGATGCCATTGTTGTCGGCAATGGCATCCGGCGTCATTGCGGGGCGCGAAGCGACGTGGCAATCCCGGCCAGTGCATCATCCCGGATTGCCACGCCTGACGGCTCGCAGTTGCAGCCCCCGGCAGGGCGTCCGCACGCCACTCCGCGCGCTTCCCGTAAGGGCTGTTTTATATAGCGATACCCGGTAGCCGCCTGATTCGGTGAAACGATACAGACTTTTGAGGCGCCGCCCCTCGCGGAAATCAGAGGGGCTTGACTACGTCGATGCGCAGGCCAAGGGCGTTGATAATCCGGTAGAAAGTTCCTGCGCTTGGGGTGATGTATCCGTTTTCGATGCGCGAGATGTAAGACTTGGTGACGTTAATTTTTTTGGCCAGTTCCGCTTGCGTTACATTGGCTTCTTTTCTTGCCTCAAGCAGGATTTGCCCTGTGTAAAAAGCGTATGCTTCTTCATCAAATTTTGCCCGTTCGGGCGTTCCGAGCGCGCCGTATTTTTCGGCAAGCGTCTTGCTGTAATCCCGTATCTGATGATCATTTGTTTCCATAATATGCTTCTTTTATCTGTAATGCTTTTTTGATTCCGGATGAAGGCGTTTTTTGTGTTTTCTTCTTAAAACCGTTGAAGAATACGACAGTATCACATTTGTCAAAGATAAAAAACACACGGTATATGCTTCCGTCGTATGTTATGCGAAGTTCGCAAATCCCGCCGCGAATATATCTTATGAATTTCGAGGGGATTCTGTCTGCCGTTTCAAGCAGGGCGATGATATAATCCAGTTTCTCCACCTCTTTTGAAGAAAGATCGGATATGAACCGCTCAAAATAGCCTCCATACGTTTTTATTTTTCTTTTCATGAGGCAAAGGTAGTAAAATGTTTTAATATGATGAAACTTTTGCGGGCAATGGAATGCATTTGACAAAAAAGACATATTCCCGGATGAACCTCATAAACTGTTGAGATAAGAATATTCGTCTTACTTTCCCGTATAACCCATAGCTCATGTTTTGAAACATAAAAGAATATTCCTTTTTTATATCGCCGTTTCAAAAAAACATCGTATCTTTGCTGCCAGATACGAAAGTATTAGGCAGTTCTACGGATCGGCCACCAGCAGGGGGAGTTTTGACTCCCTACTGTTTTTTATATAGCAACCGTACTTTCCCCTTCTCGTATAACCATACCTCTTTAATATCCTGCTTAAAATTTCCCCGTTCGTGTATATTACGTCTTATGTATCTCTCCGACGCCCCCTTGTTATTGTTTATAATAACGCGCGAAGATTGCTTCAATCCCTTCGAGAGCATATTACCTGTTTTCTCCCTCTTAAACGGCGGCACAAAACTTTCGTATTCATAAAACCGCCCTCCGATGATTAAATCCGGGCACTTGCGCTCGTATGGAGTTCCGTCCAGACGGCCAAATACCGCTCTGTATTTTTCGTCCTTAAAATGAACGCCGGTCGTGATTTGTACCCTGTCCCCTTTTTCGGCAAAATACCGGGCAATAGCCAATAATTCCTTATGGTCGGACTTTTTGACATATCCTTCCATGATTTCAATTTTACCGCCGCCGGGAAATTCCCTGTGCAGGCTAAACAGTTGCCGTGCGACCATATTTGCAAATATGCTTTTGACGGGGTTGTTTTCTGCGTGATAATGCTACCTTTGCGAAGGTAAAAAGAGACAAAAACTTTATGGAGAAAGTGGAGGCACGCAGAATTGAGGCAAACAGGGCGGAATATGGACGTTTACGGAAAGATACGAACTGCATTGATGCAGCAACGGTATCCCCCGTCATTGCGGGGAGCGTAGCGACGTGGCAATCCAGGTACATGCATCATCCTGAATTACCACGCCTGACGGCTCGCAATTGCAGACCGCCGTCCCGTCACTGGCAGGCACGAAGCAATCCAGCGGTTTGACAATAAGCAAATAGCGAAACATGTCATTGGCCGGACGTAGCCCGTGCGCCGCGCGTATTACTTTTTCTCAAAAACGGCGTCGAACGCATGTCCCGAAGGACGGAAATCGACCTTTTTCACAAACTCGCACGATTCGCGCGCGCCATGCTCGCGATCCATTGCGCTGTCTTCCCATTCCACCGAAAGCGGCCCCTGGTAATCAATGAAGTTAAGGGCGCGGATAATCTCTTCAAAATTGATTTTTCCGTGTCCCATGCTTCTGAAATTCCAGTACCGTTCCGGACGTCCGAATGTGACATACCCGCCGAATACGCCTGCCGGTTTGGGCGTATCACTCCAGTACACGTCTTTCATGTGGACGTGGAAGATACGCTTCGGGAAGCGATAGATGAAATCGACATAGTCTACGCCCTGATAGCCGAAATGACTTGGGTCATAGTTAAATCCGAACGCCGGATGCTGCTTGACGGCATCCAGCGCGCGTGCAGCGGTGACGGTATCGAAAGCAATTTCCGTCGGATGCACTTCGAGCGCGTAACGGATACCCAGTTTCCCGTATTCATCCAGAATCGGCGTGAAACGTGTGGCAAATTCCCGATATCCGTCTTCGATGAAAGCTTCGCCTGTCGGCGGAAACGAATACAGGTACTGCCAGATCGGACTGCCGGTGAATCCTACTACCGTATTGATGCCTAATGCCTTGGCGGCATGGGCAGCCTGAATCACGTGCTCGGCGGCGCGCTGACGGACGCTCTCCGGATTACCGTTGCCCCAGATGTAATCGGGGAGGATTGCCTGATGGCGGAAGTCAATCGGATCGCATACCGCCTGACCAATCAAATGGGTCGAAATGGCGTGCAACTGCAGACCGTACTTTGCCAACATGTCTTTGATACCCTTGTAGTAAGCTTCATCAGTTTGACGTACGTCAACATGATTGGGAAGCCCGAGTTCTACACCGTCATATCCGAAAGCTTTTGCTTTCTGACATACGGTTTCCAACGAAAGATCACCCCATTGAAGGGTGTAAAGTGTTACTGGACGTGCCATAAATGTTAATTTTCAGTATTAATCATGAAGTTGCAAAAGTACGGATTATTTCTGCATATACAAATAAAAAAAGCGTTTTAATGCGGATTTTTTTTTAAGGTCGCTGACTGGCGTGTTATTCTTTTCGCTTGCAGCAGGGTTCCGGTTTGCAATATTGGCAGGCATATTTTCATCACTGCGCTCCTCGCAAAGGGTCGCGGGCTGCTTAAAACCGCCTGCTAATATGCCGTTTACGAAAAGAGTCATTGTAAGGGGCTGTTCCTGCCGGAGTTTTGCCGCTCAGTATCTTTTTAGTTCTTACCTCTCAGTTTTTACCTCAAATGTGTATCTCGCATCCGGTTTTGTGGGCATATTGATACGTTCGTCCGTATATTCCATTTCGGCGGACAGTTTGCCGTCGAGCCATTCGCTGACCTTTATGCTGCGATTTTTCCACGGATTCAACAGACATAGCGGACGTCCCTGTTCGCTGTATATTGACAGTCCGCTTACTTCGCCGTTTTTCAACGCCGCCGAGACAAGGAATGCTCCTTCGACACGGATTTGATGAAACGAGGCGTCCATACTGCGATTCCATACGGGAAACAATCGCACAACATCCTGATGTCCCATGCAAAGCATTTCGTTGACAGTGTTCGGTACGGTACTGAGGTTTTCGATTCCATGCGGGTTGTCGAGCTGGAATCCGTTAGGACAGGCGTGTTCGACATACAGGCGTAATTGCTGCATAATCACGTCGGGAGAATATCCCACGCGGACGGCAGCCGGGAAAAAACTGCTGCTTCCGTTGGAATCGCGCCATCGCTGCATTACGTCAATCGTATTTCGCGCAATGCGGAGCAGTTCGGGGTCGCTGTCTAATCCGATGTCTCCTCCCGGGTAGACGTGCTGGATATCCACGGTGTTGCAATTCGCCCATTCTGTGCCGACTTCCGTATAGCGAAATATGGTTTTGCCCTCGCGCTCATACACGGGATAAGCGGAAATATTGTCGCGTATATGCAGCCATTTTTCGCGTTTACCGGCGTCCGCGTCAATAAAGACGCTCATGTCCACAGCCGTTTGCATCACAAGTTTGATTAAACCGAGCGACAGTATCGGATTTTTCAGGTCATCCGTTCCTTCGTGTATTGCATCGTGATAGTCCACATAACGTCCGTCTTCGTATTTCAGATATTTCTCCCAGAAGACGGCAGTGTGCCTGACAAAAGGATATACTTTTTCGACAAACTCCCTGTCCCAGGTACGGTAAAACTGCATGG
>JAIRLL010000276.1 GCA_031259505.1 Tannerella sp. | reverse complement strand
AATCTACACCCTATAGAGAGAGAGAGAGAGCGCGCGAGCGAGAGCGAGAGCGCCAGAGAGAGAGTAACAAAATACTTGGACAGTGCAAATTATCCGGCATAAAAAAACATAATTTTTCCATGCTTTCCATCGCAGCCCGGTTCCCGGTTTCCCGCCCTTCGAAAGCAAGGGAGGCGCTGCTTCTCTGCCAGTTCAATACGCTCATGTTCTATTTTTTCTTATTGTTACGTAAAAATAACAGCGGCAAAGATACTTGTTTTTTTGGAATAACTTCCAAATATCAGCATATAAAAAAAGCCTAAGAAAACATAAGAATATGGACAGAAAGATATAAATAAATGATTAACAGTTCGAAGATATAAAGATCTTCCGGCAGCAACGGTATCCCCGAACTCAGGTTAACAGAATGACAGAATTCTCAGAATCAACATATTTGTAAATTCTGAAAATTCTGAAATTATGTAAATACGAAATTATGTGCCCGACTAAAAATCAACGAATTAATTCTCCGCAGGAGATACATATCCCTGCGCTCAAAACCATGCCGCACACAGGTTATGCAATTCTTAACCGGATTGTAATAATGGCGTTGCTGTTTTGTAACAGCGGCGGGGTATTTTTGTGCAGAATTTTAAAGGTTAGAAAAATGGGAAAAACAATCGTAGCAATACTCCTTTTATCGAGCGCGTTATCGGGCGCTCAGGCTCAGAAAATCAAAGGTTCGGACACCATGCTGCCCCTGTCTCAGAAGGCAGCCGAGAATTACATGAAAAGCAATCCTTCACAGACGGTTGTGGTAACCGGCGGAGGTAGCGGAACGGGCATCTCGGCGCTGGCCGAAGGCACTACCGACATCGCGCAGTCGTCGCGCAAAATCAAGTTCGACGAGCGGCAGAAACTGCAAAAAGACGGCAGGCAGGTCAAAGAAGTCACTGTCGCATACGACGCGCTGGCCGTCATCATCCATCCGGGCAATAAGGTCAGAGACCTTACGCGCGAACAGTTGGAAGGTATCTTTACCGGCAAAGTCAAAAACTGGAAAGAGGTCGGCGGCGACGACATGCCGGTGATTCCCTATTCCCGCGAAACGTCGTCGGGCACATACGAGTTTTTCAAGGAAATCATACTGAAAAACAGGAACTACAAGAACGGGATTATGAGCATGCCGGCCACCGGCGCCATTATCCAGTCGGTGAGCCAGACCAAAGGCGCCGTCGGTTACGTGGGGCTGGCCTATCTTAACAGTGACGTGAAGGCGGTTCGCGTCTCCTGCGACGGGGGGAAGACGTTTGTCGAGCCATCCGTGTCCACGGCCAAAGACGGGACATATCCCGTCGTGCGTGCGTTGCTGTATTATTATATGAACAAATCGGAAAGCCGTGTGAAACCGTTTATCGACTATATCCTGTCCGATGCGGGACAGAAGGTTGTTTCGGATATCGGATTTATCACTGCGAAATGAAACGGCTCAGGAGATTCACGACGTATCTGATGGAAGGCCTGTTCACGCTGAGCGGCAGCATGACAAGCCTTGCAATCCTGCTGATCGTGGTTTTTCTGTTCAAGGAAGGGCTGGGTCTGTTTCAAAGTCCTGCGGTGGAAACGGGTTATGTGCTTTGCGTCAATGCCGCCAATACGGTCGAGAAACTCGACTCGAAACAAATCAGGCAAATCTTCGATTCCGAAATTACCGACTGGCAGGAGTTGGGAGGCAGTGAGGGGGAAATCATGCTGTTCAGGTTCGACGAGATATTTTCTCTTTATTCCGAAGAAGAACTGGGCGACGATTACGGGTTGCTTCCCCTGAAACTGGGCGAAGTTGTCGAGCAGCATAAGGAAATCCTTGCATTTCTGCCCGAAAGATACCTGCCTGCCGACAAGGTCTCTCTCAAGGTATTGCTGACCGGAAAAGTCCTGCCGGCCGACTTTTTCGGAGGGACGGAATGGATGCCTACGTCCACGCCCGCTCCGCAGTTCGGGACGCTTCCGCTGATATTCGGGACGCTGTGGGTAAGTGTTTTAGCCATCCTCATCGCCCTCCCGCTGGGACTGGGCGTAGCCATCTATCTGTCGGAACTGGCCGGCGAACACATGCGGAAATTGTTGAAGCCGGCTATCGAACTGCTGGCCGGGATACCGTCGGTCGTGTACGGATTCTTCGGGCTGGTGGTGTTTGTCCCGCTGATTCAGCGGGGGCTTAATCTGCCGGCGGGCGAAACGGCTCTGGCCGGCAGTCTGATACTGGCCATCATGGCGCTGCCGACGATTATCACCATCACCGAAGATGCGCTGCGTAACACGCCCGAAGCCCTGCGCGAAGCCAGCCTGGCGCTGGGCGCTACACACTGGCAAACCATTTACCGGGTGATTGTCCCGTATGCAGCTTCCGGCATCAGCGCCGCCGTGGTGCTGGGCATCGGACGGGCTGTCGGCGAAACCATGGCCGTGATGATGGTCACGGGCAATGCCGCCGTGATGCCCCGTTCCCTGTTCGAATCCGTACGCACCATCCCGGCCACCATCGCCGCCGAACTGGGCGAAGCGCCTGCGGGCGGAACGCACTATCAGTCGCTGTTTATGCTCGGATGTATTCTGTTTGTCATCACCATGGCAATCAGCATCTCGGCGGAGGTGATTTCGCGGCGGCAGAGGAGGAGAGGGATTTAAGATTATGAAGATGAGTAAAAAAACGAAACAGAAAATGGCGTTCATCCTCTTTCGCGGGCTGAGCTTGCTGGTGGTAGGGCTTTTGTTCTGGATACTGGGGTTCATCGTCTACAACGGGATACAGGTCATCAGTTGGGAGTTTCTGACGGCCGCTCCGACGGATGGGATGACGTCCGGAGGCATTTTCCCCGCCATCGTCGGGACGCTTTGCCTGATTGCCGGCAGCATTGTCTTTGCCTTTCCCGTGGGCCTCATGTCGGGCATTTACATTAGCGAATACGCGGGCAACGGCCGGATAGTGGAATTTATCCGTATCATGACCAACAATCTGGGCGGCATCCCGTCCATCGTGTTCGGACTGTTCGGAATGACCTTGTTTGTAAACACGTTCGGGTTTGGCGATTCGATTATTGCCGGTTCGCTCACACTCGGACTGCTGATATTGCCGCTGATTATCCGGACTGCCGAAGAAGCCCTGAAGGCAGTTCCCTCATCGTATCGCACCGGCAGCCTGGCGCTGGGCGCAAGCAAACTGCAGACCGTCGCGCGCGTGGTGCTGCCGGTGGCATTTCCCAATATCGTCACAGGACTGATTCTGGCCATCGGGAGAGTTTCGGGCGAGACGGCTCCCGTGCTGTTCACCGTCGCAGCCTATTTCCTGCCGAAGCTGCCGACAGGCATTTTCGACCAGGTAATGGTGTTGCCCTATCACCTGTACGTCATTGCCACCAGCGGAACCGACCTCGAAGCTTCGCGCCCGATTGCCTACGGGACGGCTCTGACGCTTGTCGTCATGGTGTTTTTCATCAATCTGCTGGCTGCGGCTTTGAGAAGGTATTTCGATAAGAAAATGAATGCAGGAAATTAATTCGATTATGATTGAAACAAAAAATATCAATTTCTATTATGACAGTTTTCACGCGTTGAAAAATATCAGCATGCAAATGCATGTCCACACGGTGACGGCTCTTATCGGTCCTTCGGGTTGCGGGAAATCCACTTTCCTGCGTCTTTTCAACCGCATGAACGACCTGATAGACAATACCCGCCTGACGGGCGAATGTCTGATAAACGGACGCAACATATATCACAGTTCCGTGCAGGTAGACGAATTGCGAAAGATGGTAGGGATGGTATTCCAGAAACCCAACCCGTTCCCGAAGTCGATTTTCGAGAACGTGGCCTACGGCTTGCGGGTGAACGACGTGCGCGACAAGACGTTTATCGCCCACCGCGTAGAAGAATCGTTACGGGCGGCCGCCCTCTGGGACGAAGTCTGTGACAAACTGAAGAAATCGGCCTTCGAACTTTCCTGCGGTCAGCAGCAGCGCCTTTGCATTGCCCGCGCGCTGGCCGTCTCGCCTTCGATTCTGTTGATGGACGAACCGGCTTCGGCGCTCGATCCCATCTCCACCTCCAAAATCGAAGAACTGATTTATTCGCTGAAGAAAGACTACACCATCGTCATCGTAACGCACAACATGCAGCAGGCCGCCCGCGTCAGCGACAGAACAGGCTTTTTCATGCTGGGCGAACTGATTGAATACAACGACACAAAAAAAATGTTCCTCAATCCCGAAAAGGAACAGACGCAGAACTATATCACCGGACGGTTCGGATAAACGTGAATCGGCGTACAGTGTGTAGCGAATAGAGTTAAGAGATACGAAATAAATAAGATGTAATACTTTAAGCGAGTAAAAAAGTGAGATTGAAAGATAACAAAGTTCCGGATTGCTTCGTGCCTCGCAGTCGCAGTCGCAGTGACGGAGCGTATCCGGCGTCATCTTTTTTTTGCGTCGCCATGCGAAAATAATTTTTGTGTGATTATAAAAAGCGCTAACTTTACAGCAAAAATACGGAAGACATGAATGAAGACATCAGCAT
>JAIRLL010000255.1 GCA_031259505.1 Tannerella sp. | reverse complement strand
CTCATCTCCCCGGGAGATTGGACAAAAAAAAAGAAAAATGCCTTTTCTCCCCGGGAAATTACATCAAAAAAAAAATCCCCCTTTTCTCCCCGGGAGATTAAGGCAAAAAAAAATGCACTCATCTCTCCGGGAGATGGAAAATCGCAGTAAAATCATAGTTTGAAACAGGTATAAATCTTTTTAAAACAAAATATAACATGAAAAAAGTAATTGTATATATCACGCTGCTGACAGCCGGCATACTTGTGTCCGGCCTGTTATGCTGTACATCGACGTCGAAAGACGATCGCAGTATCTCTCAACTGGAAGCAGGATTTAAGAATCCGCCGCCGAGTGCAAGAGCTGGTGTTTACTGGTATTTCATGGATGGAAATTTCTCGAAAGAAGCCGTCACGAAAGATTTGGAGGCAATGAAAGAAGCCGGTCTCGGGCATGTGCTGTTTCTGGAAGTGAACGTGGGCGTTCCCCGCGGTAAAGTGGACTATATGAGCGAGGAATGGCAGGATTTGTTTGCCTTCATGGTGCACGAGTGCGAACGGCTCGAAATCGGCGTCATGCTCGGCATTGGTCCCGGATGGACGGGCAGCGGCGGCCCATGGGTGAAAGGCGAGGAATCGATGCAGCACCTTGTTTATTCATCGGCAGACGTGTCGGGCGCCGGACTGCAGACCGTCCGGTTGCCCAAACCCGATCCCGCCGAGCCGTTCTTCGGTCGCGAGCCTGCCATAAAAGCGGAATGGGAAGGTTTTTATCGCGATGTGGCCGTGCTGGCATTTCCTGCAAACACAACACGTATCGACCAGGATTATGTGGTCGACGGAGGTTATTTGAAGATGAAGGAAATCGAAGAACGCGCCCTGTATTATCGCAAACCCTACAGTTCGATGCCGTTTGGGGTAAAGGATTATCTTTCGACTTACGATTCTTACGCCGCTCTTCCCGATGATAAACCCGTTGCCAAAACGGAAGTGATCGACCTTACCGCTCTCCTGCAGCCCGACGGCTCGCTCACCTGGGACGTCCCCTCGGGAAAATGGACGGTGATGCGTTTCGGAAGTCGCAACAACGGTAATGCCACACGTCCGGCGCCTGTTCCCGGCCTGGGTCTTGAGGTGGACAAATTCGACACCACTGCGCTCAATCATCATCTCGACCGTTTTATCGGCAAACTGTTTCAGCGTTCGGGATTCACCAAAGCCAGTCCGAAAGGCGGATTGCAGATGCTCCACATGGACAGTTGGGAGATGGGTTCGCAGAACTGGACTGCCCGTTTCCGCGAAGAATTTACGCGCCGCCGCGGATACGACCCGCAACCGTTCTATCCCGTCTATGCCGGCGTGATGGTGCAGAGCCGCGAAGAAAGCGAACGTTTTCTCTGGGATTTACGGCAGACCGCGCAGGAACTCGTGCTCGAATATCATGCGGGACATGTCAAACGTTATGCACATCGTTACGGCATGGGCTTTTCCATTGAGCCTTACGACATGACGCCCACTTCCGACCTCGAACTTGCAGCCGTAGCCGACATGCCGATGTGCGAGTTCTGGAGCGTCGGCAAAGGTTACAACACTTCGTTCAGTACCGGCGAAGGCGCCTCGGCAGCGCATCTGCTTGGACAGTCGCTCGTCCCCGCCGAAGCGTTCACCTCCGATTGGGGCAAAGACGCATGGCGGCAGCATCCGGCTTCGGTGAAAAACGAAGGCGAATGGGCCTGGGCGTCCGGTATCAACCGTTTCATGTATCATACTTTTGCGCATCAGGCATTGCCCGACAGCCTGCGTCCGGGTATGACCATGGGAGGTTACGGCGTGCACTGGGATCGCAATCAGACATGGTGGTACCTGTCGCGCGCGTATCACGATTATGTGGCGCGCGGTCAGTTCATGCTGCAACAGGGACGGACGGTTGCCGACGTGCTCTATCTCACTCCCGAAGGCGCGCCGCACGTGTTCCGCGCTCCCGATTCGGCGCTCGAAGGCGACGACCCGATGATGCCCGACCGCAAGGGATATAATTTCGACGCCTGTCCGCCAGGCCTGCTCTATCAGGCGACGGTGAAGAACGGCAGCGTGACGTTTCCGGGCGGAGCCTCGTACCGCGTGCTGGCGCTCCCGTATTTCGAGACAATGACGCCCGCGCTGTTGAAGAAGATTACGGAACTCGTGAACGACGGCGCAACGATAGTCGGACTTCCGCCGAAAAAGTCGCCGAGCCTGTCGAACTATCCGGCATGTGACAGCGAAGTGCAGACGCTCGCATGTGAACTCTGGGGCGACGCGAATCCTCCGGCGACGCTCTCCGTACGCACTTTCGGAAAAGGTCGAATCTTCTGGGGCGACGAACTCCGTACCGGCGCCGACCGGCTGTATCCGAAGTATGACCTTACGGCGAAGATTCTTTCAGGTTCCGTTTTGCCCGATTTCACTTCTTCGCCGGAGAAAATCCGCTATATGCACCGCACCTGTAAAGATGTGGATATCTATTTCGTATCCAACCGCACAGACAGGTCTGTCGACGCCGTCTGCAAATTCCGTATCACGGGGAAACAGCCGGAACTCTGGCATCCCGTCACAGGAACGATCTGCGCATTACCCGAATATGCCGACGCGGAAGGATTGACAGGCGTCCCGCTGAAATTCGATGCACACGAAGGATATTTCATTGTGTTCCGCGACAAAGCCCGCAAGCCGTCGGAAGCAAAGAATTTCGCGGAACCGGAAAATATAGCGACACTGGACGCTCCGTGGACAGTGTCGTTCGACCCGAAATGGGGAGGTCCCGAATCGACGGTCTTCGATACGCTTGTCGACTGGACAACGCATCCCGACGAGGGTATAAAATATTATTCGGGAACAGCTTTCTACCGTCAATCGTTCGACATGCCCGATTATGGAAAGGGCGGAACGCTCTATCTTGATTTAGGGAAAGTGAAAAATATGGCGCGCGTCCGTCTGAACGGCAAAGACCTCGGCACAGTGTGGACTGCCCCCTGGCGCGTGGACATCACCGACGCCGTGCAGTCGAAAGACAACAAACTCGAAATCGAAACAGTAAATCTCTGGCCTAACCGTCTGATTGGCGACGCTCATCTTCCTTACGACGGTATCGAACAGGGGAAATGGCCACAATGGTTGCTCGAAGGCAAACCGCGCACGAGCAGGCGATATACTTTCGCTTCGGCCAATCATTATAACGAAGATTCCAGACTGCTCGAATCCGGACTGATGGGGCCGGTAACAGTTAAGGCACGCTAAATAAATATACTGCGCACGGAGTAAATTTGCGAA
>JAIRLL010000398.1 GCA_031259505.1 Tannerella sp. | reverse complement strand
ATCTCTATCAAATATTTGTCATAATCGGACATGAAAAGTCTGTCCTGCATCGTCCTGGACTCGCTGTTCGCGAACACTTTTTTTATGTGGTAGTTGATCGTCGGAACTTCCACGTCATACAGCGCCGCCATCATCTTTTGTGTCAGCCAGATATTCTCGTCCTCATACCGCATTTCGATGCTATCCTAGCTGTCACCGGTAGAAGCGACAAACGTCAGGTACTCGGATGCGGAATTGCGGATGGTGATTTCGGTTTTCTTCTTTTTTGTCATATTGCGTCTTTCCTCGATACTTTCTTCCGAAAAATTTCATAGACCAAATTGTGAGACACTTTGGGGTTATACCGTTGGGGTTTAGTTTTGTTTTTTGAGACTCTCGTATTCTATTACGGAAAGAGATTCCTGAGATTTCGTTTGGTCGAAAAACAATTTTGCCGAAGGTTCTTGGTAACAGCCGATAACATCTTTCGGATCCCATAGTTTATTATCCACCAAAAATTTATTCAAATTTTCCATAAAAGTTTGCCTCCATAATTCATTTAGCCATTCTCATTGTAAAGGTTTCATTAAATATTTACCAAACTTTGATAGCTATCCATGTCGTGGTATGCTGTCCCTCAATAGAAGTGATACATAAAAAGTGAAAAATAAGCATCTTACTTCTATGATTCCGCTATACTCTCCAATAGGGGTTTCAACGCTTTTAGCTCCTCCTCCGTAAACGTCAGCCCCTTGCCCATTTTGTCATGCTCAGGCGACCATTCGCGAATGTCGTATTTCGGTTCACGACCGTTCCAGCTAACCACGTTGAGTTCTTTTGCCCAGCCTTTCGCGTTTTTTGATAGAGTCCCTATGTTTTTTTTGATTTCAAAAGTTATATCCGACATTTTTATTCATCATCCTTTGTCATATATTTCGCGATAATCCCGTCAACATCGGCAATGTTGTAAGACGTTTCACAGCACCATTTGCCATAATCGCCCATGTTGTTGACGGCGGCGATCCATTCTTCGAGAGCTTTACGTTTCTCCGTGACCTGCCGGTTTACCTGTCCTTTCGTTTCGAGAACGAGCATTCTGCCGTTCGTGAGCTTTACCAAGAAATCAGGGTAATATTTCCGCACCACGCCATCAAAGACATAGACTACCTCAAAACCGAGGTGGTCATTCTTTACCCACGCGGCGACGCTTGGGTTTTTTTCCAGTACATAGCTTTCCGTAACCTCCCACGCGCTGTCATAAACGCAATGGCTGATGTGGGAATGTTGCGTAATGAAGCATGGCTTGCTCGTATACCACGTTACCATGTCACCGGTTGAACGCACTTTTTTATTCGTGTCGAATATAGGGACAAGGCTTTCTGTCTGCTTGAGCCTGATAAATCCCCATAAATGCTGAACGATTTTGTTCATATTCATCATCAGGATGATCTTACGCCTCAGCGGTTCCGTGTTGAAAAGCGGCGGATCAATGACAATGGCGCGAGAGGAGAGAAATTCCTCGACCAAACGGATGACCTGCCCGATGAGAGCGAACTTCGTCCCCTCGTTTTGCCACGATGATTTCATCAAGTCGTAAACTTGTCCGGTTGCCTCAAAAATAATCCTCTGCATACGAAGTTCTTGTTCGAGTTTTTCCAAATCAATTTCGGTGCATTTCAATAAATCCGCCTTACCTTCGACTATCGGAGCCAAATCCGCGCGCAGGCGCGTTTCGGATGCATCGAGGTTCAGTCTGTCGATTTTGTCGGTTTCTACCGAAAGAACCGGTTTGAATTTACGGTCTATACGGATGATATTCGGGAAACTGATCCGATACTCCGACTTCTCAGGCAACGGCTCGATCTGAGTCTTGGGTTTAGGCGGTTTCGGTGCGCTCGTTTCATCCGATTCGTGCGGAAGGAACGTAAAGGGTATGCCGAAAATGTTCACATATTCCGGCGTAAAAATATCGCTGTTTTCGTCCAAATCATACGACGTCCTGCGCAGGCCGCGCCCTACCACCTGTTCGCAAAGAAGCTGACTGGAAAAGGCGCGCAAACCGAGAACATGCGTGACCGTCCTGGCGTCCCAGCCTTCGGAGAGCATACCGACCGATATCACATTGCGTATCTGCTCGCCGCGTTTTCCTTTCTGCCCTACTGTATCTACCGTATCGCGAAGAACGGCGGCGGCTTCCTTTTTGCTAAGTTTCCTTTCCCCTTCTTCCTCGTCGCTATCAACTGTCACGTCGTTATCGAGCACGATGCCTTCGGCAGCCTCCATTGTTTTGGAGTCTATATGTATCGTATATGCCGGTTCGCACAGTTCATCGACGGGTATTCGATTGTGGTCGAACGCGTACTTTATTCTGGCGGCTGTTTCAGTTCGGTTCGCGACGGTAATCATGACCGGCGGCACTGGATTGCCCAACGCCCGCCAGTCTTTGAACGTTTCCAGCCAGTCTTTACCGAGAAGATAATACGCCTGGGCAAGGAGGTCGGGCAGCGGTTCCTCGGGTTTTGCGGAACGATTGATGTCGTCCCTGACGGTATCATCGACATAAATATGATACAGTTTCGAGCGCAGGCTCGCCGCGTCGGGTATTCCATCATCCCTCACGACGACGCGGGGTGTTTTCACAAGCCCAGACTCTATGCCGTCGTTCAGCCCGAAGTCACTCACTATCCAACTGAACAGGGCTTCCTCGTCGTTCTTTTTCCCGGACGGCGCAAAGGGAGTCGCGGAAAAATCGTAACAGGTCAGAATGCCGCGCGTTTTATGGATTCGGTCGAGACCGCTTATCCAGATCGTCGCTTCTTTCTCAGCTTCTTTCGCTTCTTTTCCCTTTACCTTGATTTCGGGATTTTTTCGCCAAGCATGGTGCGCTTCGTCATTAATGACGAGAATATTGTGTGCGGTGGCCATTTCGCCCAATACGGCTCGCGCATACGCTTCGTCGCTTTTTGCCCCCCGTTTGTCGATCCCTTTGCGTTTTTTTATCGCTTCGTCGGATTCCCATGCCAAAGCCTGCCAGTTGTTGATGACTACTTTGCCCTGCCGCAACCTTTCCATCAGTCCTACAGGGACGATATTGAACAGCGCGTAGTAATTACCGGAACCTCCGGTGCGCAGCACATGGAGGCGATTTTTGACTGTCAATCCCGGCGCCACAATGAAAATATTCTTTGAAAAACGCGTGTCTCGCGGATAAGCGGCCTTATTACATACCTGCCACGCGATGAGCATAGCCATAACGGCAGTTTTGCCCCCACCTGTACACAGCTTAGTGCAGATGCGCTCGAACAGCCCTCCGTCACCGGGGATACTTATACCGACGCGTCCAGATGGAGGCGATTCCACAAGCCAGATCAACGTTTCCATCGCGTCCATCTGGCACCAGAAAAACGGGTATGGCCGCGCTTCTTTATCATTCCAGTGTTCAAGCAGTTTTTTCGTCACGCCCGTGACGCCCGGATAACCGTTTTCTCTCCATGCTTTGACACGTGGACGTATCATATTCACCAGCGGCAGTTCGATGAATTGTCCTATGTCGTTATAAGCATTAGAGCCCTGACCTGCGACGAAATACCCGGCGGGCCGGCGGCCCGGTTCCTTTTCGAACGTCTGCCATTGTACGCTGTATTTCCAGTGATGTTCCGGCTCGCGGAACGCCGAATTGATGATGAGTCTGTCGATCCCGGACATCAGCGATTGCCCTTTTCACGGATTTTAAAAACTCTCATGCTCTCGATACCGCGGTCATCGATGATTTTGACGGCTACCATCGCCGCGCCAGGGACGCCAAACGGCAGAGATTCCGTCCCGCTGTACTGTTCAATCAGCTCCTGGTTAATTTCGGCTTTGAGCGTCTTCGCCAATTTATTCCAGCCGCCGTCACTGCCGCCCATCGGGAAAAACACCTGAGAAGGCTCGACGCTCATACCGTCGTAATCAGTATCGAGCATCCACATGGCTATGCGTCCAGCGCCGCCGGATTCAACCGCGCCTTTTTTCACGTCGTAATAGTCGAAACCGTTTACCTTCACTTTATATTTTCCTTTGTCTTTGCCCTCTTCAATTTGAAAAATTTCCGCGTCCGGCTGTCCCACGAGCCAAAAACTCTGGTTCGACGAGCGTTTCTTTTTCAGGTCGTCGGTCATCAGGTCCGTGTTCATCTGGACTTTCAATAAAGTAACGCCGCCGCCGCGCCAGATTGTTTCGTCGATATTCCTTGCCGCTTCCGGGTCGAACTGAAAAGCCGCGAACACTATCAATTGCGGAAGCGGGCGCATTTTTTCAACCTCGTCCAGAGCCATGCTGACGGCGCGCGCGTCCAGCGGCTTGGTCTCTCCCGCGAAACAGACGACAGCGCTTTGTCCGTCCTTCGTCTCTGCCTCCGCCTGTAAATATTCTGTGCCGGACATGGGTTCCACCCGGCTGAATTCTATCTTGTTCCCGCCCTTGCCGAGTATGCCTGTGGCGAGAAGCTCGGCCCGCCAGTCGGACTGCTTTGCGGTGTCGTCATCCAGCATTCCGGCATCCGCGTCAAGAGGTTTCACCACCGGAGCGGGCAGTGCTTCCACCGTAAACGGCCCGGAAACGCGGATTTTCGTCTTGTCGATTTCAGGCTGGTCGTAAAGTGTTTCGCGCGCTGGCGGTTCGTCGTTGGCAATGCTTTTCAGCGTTATATGCGGAACGGTTTTATAGACGAAACCGCCGCTCACGCCCCGTTCCTCTTCCGCGAGTCTGTAATAATCGTAGACCGCCGTCATAAGGCGCTTCTTGGCAAGAGTTATCGCCACGCGCGACGTGTCGCACGTGATCCACCGGCGGCCCCACTGTTCGGCGACATAGGCGGTTGTTCCGCTGCCGCAGGTGATGTCTAAGACGAGATCGCCTGGGTCGGTGGTCATAAGGAGACAACGTGAAATAACAGTAGTCGCGGTTTCTACAACATATTTCATATCCGAAGCACCATAG
>JAIRLL010000234.1 GCA_031259505.1 Tannerella sp. | reverse complement strand
CAGCAGCAAGGCGAAGCGTTCGTGGACTGTCGCCGTTCTGTTGTCTTTTTCCATATTTTGTGCTGCGCTAATGTTTGAACGCCCTGTCCATTTCGCGCTTGTCGTCGCGCGCCTTGATGGCTTCGCGCTTGTCGTACGCTTTCTTTCCCCGTGCGACGGCAATGACGATCTTGGCAAGGCCTTTTTCATTTATAAACAGGCGGGTAGGAACGATGGTGAATCCGGCGTTTTTGGCGAAGGTCTCCAGTTTGCGGATTTCTTTCCTGTTCAGCAGCAATTTGCGTTCGCGGCGTTCGGAATGATTGTTGTACGTGCCGTAGAAATATTCGGCGATATACATGTTTTTCACCCACACTTCGCCGCGCTCGACGATGCAGTACGTATCCACGAGGCTTGCCTTTCCCGTCCGGAGCGATTTGATTTCCGTCCCGGTCAGCACAATTCCGGCCATGAACGTTTCGAGCAGCTCGTAGTCGAACGTGGCGCGTTTGTTTTTAATCAATATGTTGTTATCCGATTTGCCTTTTCCCACAATTCATGTGTGTTAAGAGTTGTTTTAAAAGCGCATGCCCGGCATCAGCAGGAACAGCGCGAAATATACCGCGAACGGGCTTAGCATGATGACTGCGGATGCGCATATCGTGAATTTGAGCTGTTCGTTTTCATTCACCTGCATGAACGGTATGGCGCCTTCCCATATAATATAGGCTGTGTAGAGCACAAGGATACGCAGGAAGAAAAATTCCGGCAGCAGCGACAGTACGATCTCGAGCAGAAACATGATGGCCGAGGCATATCCGGTAAAGAACTGACACAGCTTCATATCTTTGGCACGGTTGAACATGCCCCGCCATAATTCGTTGAGCAGACAGGCGCCCAGAAAAAAACCTCCGAGCGAGGATACTGCCGCCATGATTGTGGATTTAAGCGCAATGACGAAATCAAATTCCTTACGGTTGAACAGTACGCCTACGAAAGCCGACAGGGCTATCATGCCTGCCAGCGGATAAATATAGCGCGACAGGAACGCTTCGTGTTCGCCGTCTTCTCCAGATACCGAACTCCAGGCTTCCGCCGGCTTGAAAATCAGATCCATCAATCGCAAAAATATCTCTTTAAACATACCTTCTTCTGTTTGAGTTGACAAAAATACGAAAATTAATGCATGTGCGGAAAATGTATTGCAAGTTTTTTTGCATCCCGGTGGGGAAATCGCATGTTTCGATTTTAAAATACATCCGATTTTTATCCGTGTGCATGAAAGTGAAAATTTTATACTAACTTTGTCGCCCGATGATAAAATAATAATGTAATATATAATGTAATATGAAAAAGAAGATTGTTTATCTGACAATGTTTATGGCCTGCTGCGCCTGTTCGAAGCAGGAGAAACTGCTGGTAGGCGGCCCCGGATGGCAGCAAATTGCCATTGTCGACAAGAACAGTGGCGAAATGGAATGGAAACATTCTCTCGCACCCGACGAAGAATGCAACGATGTGGACATGAACCGCAAAGGTGAGATTCTGTATGCCTACAAGCAGGGCGTGAAGCTCATCAGACGCGACGGCGAAGTGGTATGGGACTACAAGGCCAGGGAAAAAGAAGAAGCGTATACGGCATGTGTCCTCAAGTCCGGTAATTACATGATAGCGCTCAGCGGCATGCCTGCGCGAATCGTCGAACTGGACGGCAAGGGCGAGACGGTGAAGGAAGTGAAATTCAATACGGCAACGCCCGACATCAGCCGCCAGTTCCGCCGAATCAGGAAGACTCCGCAAGACACGTACCTCGTGCCGTTTATGTACAAGCGTAAAGTATCGGAGATAAACGGGGAAGGGCATTTTCTGAGAAGCGTGCTGTGCAGCGGCTCGCCCAATTCCGTCGAACTGGCGGAAAACGGGAACTGGATTGTTTCGTGTGGCGACACGCGCCTGTTTCATGAGATAGACCCCCAGAAGAAAAAAATCGTGAAAACGGTCGAGACGACGAAACTTAACTGGGGAACGCTTCTGCACGTCTCCGAACTGGTTCGTTATAAAAACGGGAATACGCTGATAGCCAATTCAAGCATGGAAAGCAACGACAAGTCGCAACCACTGCTGCTCGAAATTGATTCGACCAATCATATTGTCTGGCGAATGCCATTCAGCCCGAGCATTGGGAACGTCACTGCCGTACGTTCTTTTTATGAATAAATCCTTTGTACAGGATGACGCACGGCGCTGGATTGCTTCGTCGCTACACTCCTCGCAATGACGGAGATACCGTTGCTGTCAGCAATGGCCTCCGCCGCGTCATGACGGAGATACCGTTGCTGTCAGCAAAGGCATCCGGCGTCATTGCGAGGCACGAAGCAATCCAGGATAACGCATGTCGCTGGATTGCTTCGTCGCTACGCTCCTCGCAATGACGGGTATACCGATAGCGGAGGAGATCACGTCTGTACTCCATTCACCTGAACGTATCTAGGATGCAGACTGATGCGTGTAGATTGC
>JAIRLL010000197.1 GCA_031259505.1 Tannerella sp. | reverse complement strand
CATTTCATCCGCGAGGCAACCATTCCTGTCGCTATCCTTAAACGACTGTTCGCCATACGTCCGCGCAATGATTCGCGCCATTTCACCGACTTCTTCCATCAGCAAAACCGTATTCGTAAGTTCGCTAAAATAGCGCACGCCGTATGTTTTTATCCATTCGTCGACTTTTGCCTGCGCCTGTTTGACTGTCAATTCTTCCATGTTTTTTATTCCTTGTTTTTCGTGTCCATCATTATTGTCACGGGGCCGTCGTTCAGCAACTGCACTTTCATGTCTGCGCCAAATTCGCCCGTCTGCACGGCGTGCCCCAACTGCAACCCTACTTCATCGCAAAACCGTTCGTACAGCGGAATGGCTGTTTCGGGCTTCGACGCGCGGATGTACGAAGGGCGGTTGCCCTTCTTCGTAGAAGCATGAAGGGTAAACTGGCTCACGACCATAATATCGCCGCCGGCCTCCAGTATCGACCGGTTCATCACACCCTGTCCATCGTCGAAAATGCGCAGGTTACATATCTTTTTTGCGAGCCATTCGATGTCTTCCGCGCCGTCTGCGTCTTCAATGCCGACAAAGACAAGCAAGCCCTTCTTTATTTCCGATTTCACGCATCCGTCTATTGCCACGGAAGCGTATTGTGTTCTTTGTATTACAACTCTCATATTTTAACTGTTGTTTCGTTTAGTCCTTTTAATAATAACCCGGCCTTCTTTTCACCGATTAATCCGGTCAATTCGTCGAACGGGACACTGCGCAGCCTCTTCACGCTCCTGTATTTTTTCAGCAGCAGTTCTTTCGTTTTTTCTCCTATACCTTTGATGGTATCAAGCTCCGAGAACGTCTGTTTTTTGCTTCGAAGGTTTCGATGGAAAGTGATGCCGAAACGGTGCGCTTCGTCACGCAGGCGCTGAATGACTTTCAGCGTTTCGGAATTTTTGTCAAGCACCAAAGGAACCCGATCTTCCGGGAAAAAGATTTCCTCAAGTCGCTTGGCTAATCCGACGACCGTGATTTTATCCAACAAATTCAACTTTCGCAACGCATCCGTCGCTACATTCAGTTGTCCTTTGCCGCCGTCGATGACAATCAATTGCGGAAGCGGCGCGTTTTCTTCTACCAGCCGCTTGTAGCGTCGCGTGACGACCTCTTCCATCGAAGCGAAATCATCGGGGCCGACTACCGTCTTGATATGAAACCGGCGATAGTCTTTTTTCGAGGGCTTCGCTTTCTTAAAGACAACACACGCCGCCACAGGATTCGTCCCCTGAATGTTCGAATTGTCGAAACATTCGATATGTATGGGCAACAGAGGCAAATGCAAATCCGTTTGAATCATCTTCAGGAGACGCGTCGAGCGCTGTTCGGGATTGAGTTTTTCCTCGCTTTTCAGTTTGTCGACTTTATATTGTTTCACATTCAAAATCGACAAATCGAGCAGTTTTTTCTTGTCTCCACGAGATGGAATCGTAAAAAAAAGATTTTTGTCCGAAGCAACGTCGGGAAGGAACGGCACGATGATTTCGCGCGCCGTACTTTTAAAACGTTCGCGCAACTCGACAATTCCCAGTCCCAGCAATTCTTCATCTGCCTCATTCAGCCGCTTTTTATATTCGATCGTGTAGACCTGCACAACAGCGCCGCTGCCGATGTGCATATAATTAATGTATGCCGAATGTTCGTTTGCTGCAAATGAAAAAACGTCGATATTGTTCAGTGCAGGAGGAACCACCGTCGAACGGGCACGGTAGTTTTCTATTACATCATATTTTTCTTTCAATATCTGCGCTTCCTCGAAACGCATTTCGGCTGCAAGCGCCTGCATTGACGCCATCAATGCGTGACTGATGCGTGAACTGTTTCCCTTCAAAATTTCCTTGATTTCCGAAATGTTTCGATTGTACTCTTCCTCGTCCTGCAAACCGACGCAAGGCCCTTTGCAGCGTTTGATGTGATAGTCGAGACAAACTTTGTGCTTATTATTTTTTATCGACTCCCGTGACATCGGAAATTTACAGGAACGAATCGGATACAGCATTTTTATCATCTGAAGCATCACTTTGACCGTATGAGGAGAAGCATACGGCCCAAAGTAAAGCGAACCGTCTTTCACAATATTTCGCGTTTGAAAAATTCTTGGAAATAATTCGTTTTTTATTACGATCGATGGATACGTCTTGTCGTCTTTCAACAACACGTTGTATCGCGGACGATATTGTTTGATAAGATTGTTTTCCAGCAACAGCGCCTCCTCTTCTGTGTTAACTATAACATATTTGATGTCGTATATTCGATTGACAAGTATGCGCGTTTTATTATTTTCCGGCTCTTTCTGGAAATAAGAGGCCACTCTTCGCTTCAAATCCTTCGCCTTCCCAACATAAATAATGACGCCTTTCTCGTCAAGATATTGATAACATCCCGGCTTGTTCGGGAGCGATGAAATAATTGAAGCTATATGCTCGTGTTTTTTATTCATTATTTTTTCAGTGTTTCACGTGGAACAATTCGATATTTTTATCTTCCCATAAGTATCAAAAGTATATTGACGTCGTTTGGGGAAATCCCCGGAATGCGGCTTGCCTGCGCAAGCGTCTCGGGATTTATTCGCTTCAGTTTCTGACGCGCTTCTGTAGAGAGCGACTGAATGGAATCGTAATCAAACTTGCCGCGGATATGCAGGTTTTCGAGACGTGATATTTTGTCGGCAATCTGCCGCTCACGCTTAATGTAGCCGATGTACTTGACGGATATTTCGACTGCCTCAATAATTTCTTCAAAACGTGTGCCGACTGCAAGGGAATGAATTTGTTCGGAAAAATCAGACAACAACCCGGCAAGATTGCAAACCGTTACCTGCGGGCGAACGAGTAAGTCAATCAATTTGCAGCCGTGCGAAAGCGGCGACGTCCCTGCCCGCTCGAGAAAAGCATTTACCTGCGAAGGTTTTACGGAATACGATTCGATGAAATTTGTCAAAGCATCCATTGCGTCTTTCTTCTCGCGGAGCAGCCGAAAACGACCGGCATCCGCAAGCCCGATTGCATGCGACTGTTCCGTCAAACGCATATCGGCATCGTCCTGACGCAATAAAATGCGATATTCCGCACGCGACGTAAACATGCGATACGGTTCATCGACACCCTTAATAACCAAATCGTCAATCAACACGCCGATATACGCCTCGTCGCGTTTGAGTACGAAAGGCGACCCGCCGTGACAGTTGATGTGGGCATTGATTCCTGCGATTATCCCCTGCCCTGCTGCCTCTTCATAACCGGTCGTGCCGTTAATTTGTCCGGCGAAGAAAAGATTGCGAACCAATTTTGTTTCCAGCGTATGCACAAGTTGGGTCGGATCGAAAAAATCGTATTCAATCGCATATCCGGGGCGATAAATCCGCACGTTTCTGAAGGCAGGGATGCATTTCAATGCTTCCAACTGTATTTCCAGCGGCAATGAAGAAGAAAATCCGTTCAGATAATACTCCTGCGTGTCTTCGCCTTCGGGTTCGAGAAAAAGCTGATGTCGCGTTCTGTCGGCAAAGGTGACAATTTTGGTTTCGATGCTCGGACAGTAACGGGGCCCGACGCTTTGAATCTGCCCATTGTATAACGGGGATTCGGGCAAGCCTCGACGCAACACGTCATGACAGGCTTCGTTGGTGTAAAGCGTCCAGCAACTCAACTGTTTCAGCGAACGGGAAACAGTATCAAGAAACGAAAACCTGTGGAAATCATTCTCGCCCGGCTGCTCGGTCAGTTCGTCGAAATGCACGCTCCGCCCGTCGATGCGAACCGGCGTGCCTGTCTTCATCCGGCCTGAACTAAATCCCAAAGTACGCAATTGCTCAGTCAGACCCGCGACTGCAGGCTCGGCTAAACGCCCGCCCTTCAACGTGACTGCACCTATGTGAAGCAATCCGTTGAGAAAAGTTCCGTTAGTCAGCACAACCGCCTTCGCAAAAAAAGATATGTTCATTGCCGTGCGAATGCCCGTCACTTCGCCGCGTACATGCAATAATTCCACGGCCGTGTCCTGCCAGATGAAAAGATTCGGCAAACGGTCCAGCACATATCGCCAGGCAGAAATAAACTTCATACGGTCACTCTGCGCGCGCGGACTCCACATGGCCGGCCCTTTGCTGCGATTCAGCATACGAAACTGTATTGCCGTGCGGTCGGTAACAATTCCCATATAACCGCCCAGCGCATCCACTTCACGCACAATCTGCCCCTTTGCGATGCCTCCAACCGCAGGATTGCAACTCATCTGAGCAATCTTGTGCATATCCATCGTAACAAGCAGCGTCTTTGAACCCAGATTTGCAGCCGCAGCCGCAGCTTCGCATCCGGCATGTCCCCCGCCTACTACAATTATATCGTATTTAAAATTCATTTCAAAATCATTTAAATCAATTATGCTCCATTTCGTATGCGCGTAACGCGATGTTTTCCGCTTCACGCATCCGTAACTGCTCTGCCTCGCTCTTGTCGCCAAACCCGCACAGATGCAACACACCATGAACCATCACCCGGTGCAATTCATCATGAAAGGAGATACCGAATTTCGCCGAATTGCTGCGCACGGTATCCAGACTGATAAACAAATCGCCCGAAACTGCGTCCGCGGCCGAATAATCGAACGTAATAATATCGGTGTAATAATCATGATCCAAAAACTGCCTGTTTATATCAATAATTTTTTCATCCGTACAGAATATATACGCAATATCGCCTAAAACTTTTCCGTAGCTCTCGACAACCGTCCTGATCCACCGCTTCACCGGCATTTTTCGGATTGAGGGCATCACTGTACCGTCCGTATGAAAAGATACCGCCATAAATCAACTCGCTCCGAAAAAAAACAAATACGTCACGATGACTGCCGCCACGGAACCGGCAAGGTCGGCCAGGAGCGCGCAGGGAATGGTGTAGCGCATGTTGCGAATGGCAACGCTCCCGTAATAGAGGGCGGCAACATAAAAAGTCGTATCAACGGAACCCTGCACCACGCACGAAAGACGTCCGACAAACGAATCGGCGCCGTAAGTATTCATCGCATCAAGCATCATGCCGCGCGAACTGCTGCCGCTCAAAGGCTTCATCAGCATCGTAGGCAACGCTTCCACAAAACCGGCATCCCAGCCGATGGCCACGACAAACACTCGAACACCGTCGATAAAGAAATCCATCGCTCCCGAAGCGCGGAAAACGCCTATAGCCAAAAAGATTGCCACCAGATAGGGAATGATTTTAATCGCCGTCTGAAATCCTTCTTTGGCGCCTTCGATAAAGGTGTCGTAGACATTCAGCCGCTTTACGAATCCGGCAATCAGAAATCCGCAGATTATCGTAAACAGCAGAATGTTGGCAAACAGCGTAGAATATAATGCTACATCTTCTTTCGACATATAATGAAATATCCACATCAACCCTCCGGCAAAGACGGCAGTAGCGCCGAAAAACAACAGCAAATTGCGCTGAAAAATGTTTATCTTCTGCATAATACAGACCGAAACAATCGCAACCAGGGTGGCCGTGACTGTGGAAAGAAGTATCGGCAGAAACACGTCGGCCGGATTTGCCGCGCCGAATTGCGCACGATACATCATGATGGTAATCGGTACCAGCGTCAAACCCGAAGCATTAATACACAGAAACATTATCATCGAATTGCTCGCCCTGTCCCTGTGAGGGTTCAGTTCCTGCAACTGCTGCATGGCCTGCAGGCCGATAGGCGTAGCGGCATTGTCTAATCCCAGCATGTTGGCCGAAAAATTCATAAAAATAGACCCCGTCGCGGGATGACTTTTCGGCAATTCGGGAAACAACTTGCTGAACACAGGCGAAGCAAGCCGTGCAAACAGGCCAACCAGTCCGGCCTTCTCGCCTATCTTCATCAATCCCAGCCAGAGACACAAAACGCCCGTCAACCCGATTGAGATTTCGAAGCCCAGCTTCGCCGAATCGAAGGTCGACAGCGTGATTTGCGTAAAAATTTCCGTGTCGCCCAGCAATATCAACTTGCAAAGGGCGACAACGAATGCCACGATGATGAATCCTATCCAAATATAGTTCAATGTCATAATCTGCGCTTTATAATAAAGAATGTCTGCAAACAGCTAACTTTCCGGCACAAAAATAATACTTTATATTTGAATTGGCAACATCGCAGAGCGCGGAGGAATATTCCCAATATCCACGGCACGAAACGGATTAGGCGCTTTTTAAAAATGAAACCGCATATATCAACCTGAGTTCGGTATAAGAAATGCCGTTTACGGCTTATATATCAATAAAGAACTTCGTATTCACATAATTCTATAATTTTCAAAATTTACTTTGTCCACGAATTACACGAATTTACACGAATTTTCTCATGTCAGTTCGTGTGAATTCGTGTAATTCGTGGACATATATAACCGTTTTTCCCAATCTATGGCGTCCGGTTTAATGACACGGTGGGTAGATGAGTATTCCCCCGACGGGAAGCTGGTAAAAAAACATCCGCCAATGAAATCAACGGACGGATTCCCCTTCCCAAAGGATTTTACATCGTAAAAACAGAAAAAGCGACATATAAAGTATTTGTAGGAAAATAAAGTACCTGCTTATTAAGAACTGACGTTTTCCATCTGTTTCAGGTAGTGAACCAGAGATTCCTCCGCTCCGTGCGCTCGTGCCTCACGCCCTCCGGTCGGAATGACGCATCGCCCGAAAAATAGAGAGAAGAGAGGGTGGCGACTTCGCCGTCTCCCTCTCCTCTCTCCTGTCTTCGACAAAATCAAAACGCATTAATTTTTCTCTTCAATCGGCGGCTTGGGCTTGCGTTCGCCGCTTTCCTGGGCGAGAATGCGTTTGAAGCGCTCAATCACGGCGTTCAGTTCTCTGACAAAAGCCTCGCTGACGGCGACGCCCGCCAGATGCTGATTTTCTATCTGCGAGATGATGGCGTGATAATACCTGTCGGTTTCGCGGCGCGTGTCCTGCATCCTGAACGGCGTTTTTTCAGCCGTTTCGCGGTAGCGTTCCGTCATCAGTTTCACGAAGTTTTCATTCTCTTCGACCAATTTGTTCTGCCACGCCGTCAATCCGAGCAATACGACGGCCTGTGCGGCGGCGGGCTGATTCAGTTCGCGCACCAGATCGTTGATGGCGGCTGTCTCGTCGTCGAGCGTTTTTCTGGTAATGTTGCCGTAATGCCCGACAATGTCGTCGAGCAGATAGGCTGCCTCACGGTGCGAACTGTCGAAATGCTTCGTCGCGCCTTTGATGGAATCGGCAAATCCGCGGAAAATGTCGTCCCTAAGATGATCCTGATCGGCAATTTTTTTCGTAATCTCGCTTTTACGAATAAAATCAAGCGATACCATCTCATTGTTCAAAGCCTGTTTGTAAGGGACATACAGGAGGTGAATACCCAGGCTTTGCGGATCGTACTGCACGAAAACGGTGTCGACGCTT
>JAIRLL010000126.1 GCA_031259505.1 Tannerella sp. | reverse complement strand
GCAATCCAGTGGACTGATAATAAGCAAATAGCGAAACATGTCACTGGTAACCCGAAAGGTGAAGCAATCCGGTAGAATAATATCACAAAATTACACCGCGCGCAGTATAGCGAGCGACGCACTGACATCAGCGAGCGACGCGCTGACCTTAGGGACGGGAAATAAATAGGATATAACAGTTTCAAGCAAAGTTGAAGCAAACAGTAAAAGTCCGTCATTGCTTCCTGTTTCGTTATTTACTTATTATCAGCTCGCTGGATTGCTTCGTACCTCGCAATGACGTCGGACGCCATTGCCGGCAGCAACGGCATCCCCGTCATTGCAACTGCGAGGAGCGAAGCAGGAAGCAATCCGGACTGGCTTCGAGAAATCGTGCCGGGCACAGTATAAAAAAAAATGAAAGCAGGAAGAAAACCGTTTCATTTTCTTCCTGCCTTCGATTGTCGGATTCCGGAGCGAGTTATCCTGATTTCTTCCGGAATAATTGTCTAATGCACGTTAGTGCGGGTATCCCACCACATTTGTTTGCCCCAGAAGTCGTCTTTCACCTCGTCTCTGAAGGGCTTATTGTTCGTCTTGTTCAGGTTGAGTTCCTTGTCGGGATAGGGCGAACGGAACGGCGGACATGTATGGTCGGCATACTGGTTGGCGCGTCCCGGCGCGATGTAGTTGTTTTCGGGCGTTCCGGTACGGCGGTAGAGCGACCAGCCTTCCATCCCCTGTTTGAAGATGGCGACCCACTCTTCGTACCAGATCTGTTTCCTGTCGCCACCGAACTTGCCTGCGCCTTCCAGATAGGCCTGGGCTTCGGCAGCGCTTACGCCGTTTTCTTCCATCGAGAGTTCAATCCCTTTGCTGTAGGCTTCTTCGGCCGTGACGCCTCCCGTATTGTAGCCGAGCGATGCCGCTTCGGCGATGTGGAAATACACTTCCGCCGCGCGGTAATAGGGCGAGAAGCCGCCCAGATCGATTCCGTACCGGTCGCCCCATACGGAATAGTTTTTGGCCGGCGGGTTTAAGCTTGCTCCGATGATGTAGCCGCGATACAGCGGTTTGCCGTCGTCGTAGTCGGGATCGCCCGGCGTCTGGCTGCTCGGGGTAGGCGTGAAGTAGATGGAGATACGCGGGTCGTCGCGTTCCAGCATGTGGTCGACCAGCAGGTCGGGCGCGCAAAATTCGGTCTTGCGCGTGCGGTAGGCGTCGGCTATCGGTTCGAAACGGGTATTGTCCGCCCCGTCCCACCAGAAGAACGCGTTATCGTCGTTGCTTTCTATCAGCGGATACCTGGAGGGATTGCCCAGCAGTTCTTCGACGTGCTGTTTCCCCAGCGGGCTTACTTCGGAGATGCGGATGGCCATGCGCAGCCTGAGCGAGTTGATAAAACGGCGCCATTTGTCCGTGTCGCCGCCATAGAGCAGGTCGCCACTGCTGATGTCGTCATTTCCACCCCCTTCGGCAAAGCGGTCGCCCACTTCTTTTGCCAGGGCAAGCAGCGCGGGATAGATTTCTTCCTGCGTATCGTAGGTGGGCGTAAGGACGCCTTCGCCCAGCTTGACAGCGTCGGAATAGGGTATATCGCGCCAGCGGTCGGTGGCGATCTGCATTACTTCCACTTCCATTGCCTTGGCGACCAGTTCCATGTTCACCAGATTGTCGGCCTGGGCGCGCGCCTGAATGTCGCGCAGGTTGAGCAGCGTACGATATATGTACGACCAGTTGCTGTCCTGCACGCCGGCGCGGAACTGATAGCGCGCCTCGTCGATATAGCTCATCTTTGCCACGTATCCGGCGAAGGCGCAAGGCTCGTCGAGCATGAACCAGCGGTCGTAGAAACGGGCGGACGTATGCCAGATGCACCATGCAAGCATGTTACTGGTAGGCACTTCTATCGGACTGTCGGGGTCGGTGTTGATCTCTTCGAACTGGTCCGTACAGCCCTGTGCAAGCAACATGGTTACGAGCATCAATGCAATTACTGTATTTTGAATATACTTTTTCATAGTTCTGTTTTTTTTATTTGTTAAACATGTCAGAAAGTAAGACCTAATTTAAGACCTATGCTACGTGCCGGCAGGTGGGTATTCGATTCGAATCCGACGCCTGTATTTCCCGAGCCGGTAGTGGATTCGGGATCCAGCCCTATCAGATTGGACTTGTGCGTCCAGAGCATCGCCAGGTTGCTGCCGATAAGCGAGAGTCTGGCTCCGCTGATGTACTTCGTCTTTGCGAGCAGATTTCGCGGGAAAGTATAGGTGATGTATGCTTCGCGCAGTTTAAGGTACGAACCGTCCATCACGCCCATTTCCTTGATGGTGTAGAAAAGCCCGAAGAAATCTTCCGCATTGACGGTCACATCGTTGACCTGACCGTCCGCCGTTTTGAAAACCTTGTCCGTACAGACGTTTTTGCCGGCAATCACACCGTTTTCGCGAATATCGCCCGAAGCGGTAAAGTCGTATATGCCGGTATATGCGCCGAAGGCCTGCGACATCGAGAAGATGTCTCCGCCCTTGCGGAAGTCGAGCAGGAAGCCCAGCGTCCAGTCTTTGTATGAAAACTCGTTGGTCAGACCGGCCAGCCAGTCGGGCGTGACGTCGCCTATTTCCATTGCCGATTCGTAGACCGGGAAACCGTCTTTCACCTGAATGGAGCCGTCTGCGTTGTATACGAAACCGGTGCCGACCAGCGTACCCCATGCCTTGCCTGGGATGGCCAGGTTCGTACAGTTCCACGAGGAACCGATCTGGTAGGATTCGAGCGATTCGCCGGTGACGGGGTCGGTGTACAGTTCGATGATTTTACTCCTGTCTCTCGACCAGTTCAGCGTAGCCGTCCAGTTGAAGCCGCGCGGATTTTTGACAATATCGGCGGAAAGCTGTATTTCCACACCCTTGTTGGCTATTTCGCCGGCATTGATCAGCATGGACGTGTAGCCGGCGGCCGGCGAGGTGTTCACTTCCATAATCTGGTCGGTCGTAATTTTGCTGTAATAGGCAAAATCCAGACGGACGCGATTCTGTAACAGACGGGTTTCCAGACCCAGTTCCCACGTTTTCACGTTTTCGGGACGCAGCCCTTTCGGCGGATAGATGAACGGATTGCTGAACAGGCCAGTGCCATACATGCCCGTCGATTCGGAGCGGTAGTAACTGCCGCTTCTGTACGGAGTAGTAGCCGAGCCGATTTGCGCCCAGCCGCCGCGCAGTTTCAGGTAGTTCAGCAGGTTGCTTTCCGAGAGAGAGGTAATCGTCTCGGTCGGAATCCAGCTTGCGCTTACGGACGGATAGAAGAAGTCGTCGTCGATCGTCGAATCCCAGTCGTTGCGGGCGCTGACGTCCAGATACAACTGGTTTTTCCAGCCCAGCGATACGTTGCCGTACACCGAATTGGAGCGGCGATACTCGTGATTTTCTTCCGCCACGGGATTGCCCGCCACGTTGGTCGTGGTGTACAGGCCGGGCACGGTCAGTTGATTTCCGCCTATGGTTTTGATATGATAGGCATAATCGCGATAGTTGGCGCCGGCAATGGCGTTTACGTTGAACGCTCCGAACTGCCGGTTGAAGTAACCGATAAAGTCGGCATTGATTTCGCCGGTATAGCGGTTGTAGTCTCTGAAATAGCCGTCGGGATAGTCCGGGTCGCGTTCGCGGTTGGACAACTGGTCGGAACTGAAAGCGTCGATACCGATACGTCCCTCGAATTTGAGCCAGTCGGTCGGTTTGTACCACAGGGAGGCTTTTCCGAACGAGCGGTTACGCACGTATTTCGTCAGGTTGCGGTAAGCCACATAATACGGGTTGGAATGGTATTCCTGCTGCCAGGTGTAGTAGCCTTCGCCGTCTTTTTCCTGCCAGTGTTCTTTCAGATCTTTCATGTCGACCTGCCGACCGAACCACTGCAGGAGCGACTGCATGGGATTGGTTGCCTCGTAGCCCGTGCCCGGCAGGTTGCCGCTGGTGGTACGGATATAGTTGGCCGCGATGTCGAAGTCGATGAACTGATTCACCCTGAACAGGCTGCTCAGCGAAGCCGAATAGCGTTGCAGGTCTACGTTGGGCGTTGTCCCCGTCTGCCCGCGGTATCCGATGGAAGCGCGCGTATCGGCATTTTCCGAACTGGAGACGAAGGAAGCCGTATGGCTCGTCGACGTCCCGAACTGGAAGAAATCCTTGATGTTGTTCGGATTCGATACCCAGGGCGTAGCCTGACGCACGCCGTTGACCACCGGGCTGTTGAACTGCGGCAGCATCAGTCCGATGTCCAGGCGCGGCCCCCAGGATTCGTCGGCATTGTCGTTCACTCCGCTGCCGTAACCGTCCAGATAGGCGTACCCGTATTCACGCGCAAAGTCTGCATACGAACCGGTGTAGGGATCATCCGGATCGGCCTGCGCCGTTTTCCAGTCATATTCCGAGGCGTAATATCCCTGTCCGTACTTGTTTTGGAGCGGCGGAATTCCGTACACCTGGTCTACCGTAAAATCGCCGTCGTACGAAACCGTGACGCCTTTCCCTTTTTTCCCCGATTTGGTGGTAATCAGGATCACGCCATTACCGGCACGCATCCCGTAGAGGGCAGCCGAGCCGCCTTTCAGCACGGAGATGGTCTCGATGTCGCTGGGGTTGATGTCATTCAATCCCGAACCCAGATTCACCGTAGACCCTGTTCCGTTGTCGTTGGTCACCGGAATACCGTCCACGACAATCAGCGGCTGGTTGCTCCCGAAAGAGGAATTGCCGCGGATCACGATATTTTGCGAAGCGCCGACCTGCCCTCCCTGCGAGGTGATCTGAATACCGGCAATTTTGCCGGACAGCGAAGTGGCCAGGTTCATCTGACCGCTCCTGGTCAGCTCTTCCGCATTCACATCCTGCATTGCATAGCCGAGGGATTTTCGTTCCCTCGTGATACCCAGTGCAGTCACTACCACTTCGTCCAGCACCTGCGCGTCGGATTCCATGACAATGTTCAGGACGGACGCAACCTCCACGTCCTGAGTTTTCAGTCCGACGAACGAAATTGTAATCGTTCCGGCATTGGACGGTACGTTCAGCCTGAATTTACCATCCATATCCGTAACAGTACCGACGGTCGTCCCTTGCACCGACACCGATGCTCCAATCACAGGCTCTCCGTCTTCGGCATAGATGACGGTTCCCGTCACCTCCCGCGTCTGAGCGAAAGCCCATCCGATGCCCATCACAAGGCACCAAACCATTAAAGTAAACTTTTTTTTCATAGACACATTTTTTTCTCGATTAATAAATAAAGTTCATATCATATAAAGTTCATAGATAACAAATCAGTCAGTTAGTTGATCAATAGAGTTCAATATATTGTTTTCAGTTATGTTTGCCCTGTTTGGGCGAAGCGGGCGCTTCGTCCGGACGGGTGTTGTATTACGGTACGCGACACAATGAAGAATCGCCACAGCCCGGACCGGACTGCGGAAATCGCATATTTCTCTCCACCTCATGCAATAAAGTATACAGGATGATAATGCGGCAACAAAAAGACTGTAGACAGAGCTTGCCACAAAAGATATACAGAGTATAATTATCTGCAAATATGCAAATTTACCCCCCCCCGTTAACATTTGTTTGCTACTGTGCAAAAAAGCGTGCATATGCTTTTTTGCAGCAGCGGCAAAAAACGGCGAAGGCAATAATATATGTAAGTAATCCATATTCATGATCCAGTTTTTTGAAAGGGCAAATATAGTAATTATTTTAATAATACAATTTTTTTATGCCATAATTCGAGGAAAAATATTTTGCACGGAATAAAAAAAAAGAAAACTGATACTGTCATACTGCGACGCTTTTCGTTGACAGCATATTTCTAAACACAAAGGCACAACGGGCACAAAGGTTTCACAGGCTTCTTTCCGCATTTTATACTGCGCGCGGCGTAAATTTGTCCACGAATTACACGAATTTACACGAATCTTCTCATGTCAGTTCGTGTAAATTCGTGCAATTCGTGGACAAACTATGCTACAATTTTTATTGCCAAATCCTTATGACAGCATACTTTTTATATCACCACCTAATGATGAATGTTATACTGTATCCGGCATGATTCTGCTATGTTTTTTTCCGGGCTGCATGTCCCTTTGCAGGGGGCATTGACTGGACAATTTTTTTCAGTTGCGGGTCGCTCAGGTCTTTGCCGTATGTTTCGTAAGGCAGTCGGAAGAGGCATCCGTCCCTGTAGGCCGAACATCCGTATGCTGTTTTGCCTCGCAGGATGACACCTTTTTTGCAGCGCGGGCAACGCGGTGCGCCGGACGGCTGACTGGCGGGTTTTGCTGTGTGCTTCGCAGCGGATTTGGCCGGCTTGCGCGAAGGGACGGTTTCCGGTCGGGCGGCAGTTTCTTCGACGGCGACGCTGCGTTGCGACCGGTCGGAACGGACGTTCTGCACAATCTGTTGCACCATGTCTTTCAACTCGTTGATGAAGACGCCGGCTTCGAAACTGCCGTGTTCTATCTGCCTGAGTTTCTTTTCCCACAGTCCGGTCAGTTCGGCGCTTTTGAGCAGGTCGTCGTGTATGATGTCGATCAGTTCGGCGCCTGTGCGTGTGGGGAACAGGTTTTTTCTTTCCTTGTGGATGTAGTTGCGTTTGAAGAGCGTTTCGATGATGGCGGCTCGCGTCGACGGCCGTCCTATGCCGTTTTCCTTGAGCGCGTCGCGCAGTTCTTCGTTTTCTACCGCTTTGCCGGCCGTTTCCATGGCGCGCAGTAGCGTGGCTTCGGTGTAGGGTTTGGGCGGGGAAGTCCATTTTTCGGCCAGAGCGGGTTCGTGCGGCCCTGTCTCGCCGACGGTGAATGCGGGCAGCACGGATGTTTCTTCATCCGGTTTGTTTTCGGCATTTTCGGGAACTTCACGGCCTGTTACCACGCGCCAGCCGGGTTTGAGTATCTGCTTGCCGGTGGCTTTGAAGGGTATTTTTTCCACTTCGCCGGCGACGGTAGTGGTCGCAATCTCGCAGTCGGGATAGAACACGGCGATGAAGCGCCGCGCGATGAGGTCGTAGACTTTCGTTTCCCTGTCCGATAGGCGGCTCGCCTGCTTTCCGGTGGGGATGATGGCGTGGTGGTCGGTCACCTTGCTGTTGTCGAATACTTTTTTGCTTTTCGGCAGTCGGGTTTTCAGCAAAGGGTCGACGAGATCGGCATACGCGGCCAGTCCTTTCAGGATTTGCGGAGCGCGAAGGTAGATGTCGTCGCTGAGGAAAGTCGTGTCGACGCGCGGATAAGTGGCCGTTTTTTTTTCGTACAGCGCCTGCGCCAGTTGCAGCGTCTCTTCGGCCGTGAAGGCAAAGCGCCGGTTACATTCCACCTGCAGCGAGGTGAGGTCGAAAAGTCGCGGCGGCGATTCTTTTCCTTCCTTTCGCGAGATGCCGACGACGGTAAAATCTTTTCCGGCGACGGCGAGAAGCAGTTTCTGTCCGTCGTCACGTGCAGTGAATTTTCCTTTTGCAAAGGCGAAGGTAGTCTGCCGGTATACGGTTTTCAGTTCCCAGTACGGTTCGGGCTTGAAGCGTTCGATTTCTTTCTGCCGGTTGACGATCAGCGCCAGGGTGGGCGTCTGTACGCGCCCGATGGACAGTACCTGTCTGTTTTGTCCGTATCGCAGCGTGTAGAGCCGGGTTGCGTTCATACCGAGCAGCCAGTCGCCGATGGCGCGGGCAAGCCCTGCCTGGTAGAGGCGGTCGAAGTCGGACGCCGCTTTCAGGTTGCGGAAGCCTTCGCGTATGGATTCTTCCGTGAGCGACGAAATCCACAGGCGGTAGACCGGGCATTTGCATCCTGCTTTCTGCATCACCCAGCGCTGGATAAGTTCGCCTTCCTGCCCGGCGTCGCCACAGTTGATAACGGCGTCGGCGTGGCGAATGAGTTTTTCGAGCGTGCGAAACTGTTTTTCATACGAATCGCCGGACAGGAGTTTGATGCCGAAATGCGGCGGAATCATGGGGAGCGTTCCGGGGCGCCACTGTTTCCATTCCGGCGTGTAGTCGTGCGGCTCCTTCAGCGTACAGAGGTGTCCGTACGTCCACGACACCTGATAGCCGTTGCCTTCCAGATAGCCGTCATGCTTCGTCCGGGCGCCGAGGACTCCTGCTATTTCACGCGCCACGCCGGGTTTTTCGGCAATACATACTTTCATTATGCTGTTGTTTTACGGCTGCAAAGTTCGGAAAAACAGGTTTCCCGTGCAAATTGTTTTCGAACGGAATGTGCCGTCGCTGATTTTTGCAGCCCGAAGTTTGAAGATTGTCAGGAAACAGTGTATTTTTGCACCCTGAAACAAATTGTGTCGTGAAAGAATTTATCATTACGGAAGAAAAGACCGAGAAGGCGGCGCTGGTGGGTCTTATTACGCCCGAAAATGACGAACGTCGGGTGATGGAATATCTTGAAGAACTGTCTTTTCTGGCGGAAACGGCCGGCGTCAAGCCGGTGAAGCAGTTTTGCCAGCGGCTGGCGGCGCCTCACACCGTCACGTTTGTGGGCAGCGGAAAGCTTCAGCAAATCAAGGAATATGTCGCGGAAAACGACATCGGCGTCGTGATTTTCGACGACGAGCTGACGGCCAGGCAACTGCGCAATATCGAGAAGGTACTGCAGGTGCGCATCCTTGACCGCACGAATCTCATACTCGATATTTTCGCCCGCCGGGCGCAGACGGCGCACGCCAGGACGCAGGTCGAACTGGCGCAGTATCGCTACATGCTTCCCCGCCTGACGCGCCTGTGGACGCATCTCGAGCGTCAGCGCGGCGGCGGCGCGCTTATGCGCGGTCCGGGCGAGACGCAGCTGGAAACCGACAAACGCATCGTGCAGGACAAAATCTCGAAACTGAAGAAAGACCTCGAAGAAATAGACCGTCAAAAATCGTCGCAGCGCAAAAACCGCGGACGCATGGTGCGCGTCGCGCTGGTGGGATATACCAACGTGGGCAAATCGACGCTGATGACGCTGCTGAGCAAGTGCGAAGTCTTTGCCGAAAACAAACTCTTCGCCACGCTTGATACGACCGTTCGCAAGGTGATCATCGACAATCTGCCGTTCCTGCTGTCCGACACGGTGGGTTTTATCCGCAAACTGCCGGCGGAACTCGTGGAGTCGTTCAAGTCGACGCTCGACGAGGTGCGCGAGGCAGATCTGCTGCTGCACGTCGTCGACATTTCGCACCCCTCGTTCGAAGAGCAGATAGCCGTCGTCGACAGAACGCTCGCCGAAATCGGCTGTGCCGACAAGCCCGTCATCGTCGTTTTCAATAAAACCGACGCATTCACGTTCGTACCGAAAGACGAGGACGACCTCACCCCGCATACGTTCGAAAACATATCCCTGAACGAACTTAAGGATACGTGGATGGCGAAACTGCCGGACAGTTGCCTCTTCATCTCCGCCAGGGAACGGACAAACATCGAATCGCTGAAAGCCATCCTCTACGAAAAAGTGAAGGCCATCCACGTGCAGCGATTTCCGTACAACGATTTCCTGTTCGAGCATTACGGAGAAGAGGAGGAACTGTGATTCAAAATTCG
>JAIRLL010000096.1 GCA_031259505.1 Tannerella sp. | reverse complement strand
TGGTTTACGCACAGTGACATTGCAGGCGGCGGCATCCTTGAACTGGTAATGGGCAACGAGCCAAACAAGCAGTGGGGAAGCCGTGCGGAGGATGCTCCTCCTTCGGAAATCGGATATGTTAACAAACAAGTAAAATATGGAAAATAATATGAATCATACCCCGGCGCAGATTGTCCTGTCGAAAAAGATGCCTCCGTTGTGGGAATCTAAATTAAATATTTAAGTATGAAAAGTATCCTGATGAATCGTTTCGGGCGGGATACTGGCATTGCTGCTCGGCGTCGTTTAGGACGTCTTCGGCACACAGTGGGCTGTCGTTTCGATTCTTGCCGTCATGTGGCTGTATATCGTATGGTTAATCAAACATTTAAAATAAATATAAAAGTAGAAAAAGATGAAACGAAGTGAAATTAATCAAATCATTGGGAATGCCGAATCATTTATGGCATCCAAACAGTTTATCCTCCCGCCATGGGCATACTGGGGCGTAGAGGAGTGGAAAAACAATCGTGCGGCAGCAGCCGAAGTGATCGACAACATGCTCGGATGGGACATCACGGACTTCGGGTCGGATGATTTCTACCGGCGCGGGCTGTTTCTTTTCACGCTCCGCAACGGGAAATACCGGGTAGACAAAAAGCCTTATGCCGAGAAAATAATGATTGTCGAAGAATGCCAGGAAACGCCGATGCACTACCACTGGTCGAAGATGGAAGACATCATCTGCCGTGGCGGCGGCAACCTCGTGATTGAACTCTACAACTCGACGCCGGACAATTGGTTAGGCACAACGCCGGTGATTGTCAAAGTGGACGGCATCGTCAGAAAAGTGGAGCCGGGAGGAAAGGTCATACTCACGCCGGGCGAGAGCATCTGCCTCGAACAGGGCGTTTATCACCGGTTCTACGGCGAAAAAAGCCGGGGTACCGTGCTGGTGGGCGAAGTCAGCGCAGTGAACGACGACGCGAACGACAACTGCTTTTTAGAGCCTGTCGGACGCTTCCCCATCGTTGACGAAGACGAACCGCCTCTGCATCTGCTTGTGTCCGATTATCCTAATTTTTTGTAAGCAATGAGCAGAAAAATTACCGTATCGGGAGTCGGCTGCTGCCTGGTGGACCGGCTTTATAACCATTTGTCATTCGCCTCGGAGGCGTTTGCCCCGTTTCTGACCCGTACAAAAGGCGATGGTGGACTGACGCCCGGCCAACTCGTTTTCAAGGAAGAATTCGACCGTTTTGCCGGCGTGGATTTCCTGCAAGCGCTGCCTCAATTGACGGACGGGCGGAAGGCCGAGACAATGAACGTCGGTGGTCCCTGCATTGTGGCGCTTATCCATGCCGCCCAGTTGGCGGGCGATGCGGCTGTCTGTCGTTTCTACGGATGTCACGGCGACGACGACGACGGGCGTTTCCTGCGCTCCGCCTTGAAGAAAACGTCTGTGGATACGACGGCCTTCCGCCTTGAAAAAGGGGATGTTACCGCCTCGACCATCGTCCTGTCCGACCCGGATTACGACGATGGCAACGGCGAACGTGTGTTCATCAACACCATCGGAGCGTCGTGGAATTATCGTCCCGATGAACCGGATGACGCCTTCTTCGCTTCGGATGTGACCGTCTTCGGAGGTACGGCGCTTGTGCCCCAAATCCATGACGCATTGACGGAACTGCTCGACGCCGCCCATACGAAAGGTTGTTTTACAATCGTACATACCGTTTTCGACTTCCGGAACGAAAAAGCGTACCCCGACCGGAAATGGCCGCTCGGAAAAAGCGACGACAGCTACCGTATGATAGACTTGCTGATAACCGACCACGAAGAAGCCCTCCGTCTGAGCGGGAAAAAATCGATCGCCGAAGCGCTGGGGTTTTTCAAGTCGAAGGGCGTCGGTACGGCAGTCATTACAAACGGAGCCCGCGACGTCCGTCTGTATTCTTCGGGGAAACGTTTTGCCGGGATAGAGACGGCGCTTCCCGTTTCCGAAGCCGTCACCGAAGAACTCAACAAAAGAAGCCGGGGCGATACGACGGGTTGCGGAGATAATTTTGCCGGCGGCGTTATTGCGTCGGTAATCGCTCAACTCGGACAGGGACGCCGACGCTTAGATCTGGTCGAAGCATGCCGTTGGGGAGTTGTGTCGGGTGGATTTACCTGTTTCTACCCGGGCGGGACGTGGTTTGACAAATATCCGGGCGAGAAGCGTGCGCTTCTCATTCCTTACTATGAAAAGTATTTAAAGCAAACCGGTCATGCAAAATAAATCCATTCTTATTTTCGGAGGAGGAAAAATCGGACGATCGTTTATCGGGCAACTTTTCGGGCGTGCGGGATATGAAACAGTCTTTTCCGACGTGGATCGGAACTTGGTTGATGCGCTGAACGACCGTCGCTCCTATCCGGTGGTCATCAAAAGCGATACGGGCGACGAAACGATGGAAATAACGAACGTACGCGCCGTTATAGGTTCTGAAGCGAATGTCGTCCGCGAAATGGCGCGGGCGTCAATAATCGCTACGTCTGTCGGAAAAGATGTGCTGGTAAAAATCATACCGCTTATAGCAAAAGGGTTGTTGGAACGGTATGCGAAAAGCCCCGCATCGGCAGTCGACATCATCATTGCCGAAAACATGCGTTCGGCGTCGGCCTTCATGCGCGGCGAACTGATGAAATACCTGCCTCCCGATTTTCCGCTCGATTCGTTCGCCGGACTGGTCGAGACAAGCATCGGGAAGATGGCGCCGCTCATGACGCAGGCCGACGCCGGGAAGGATCCGCTCGCTGTCTTTGCCGAACCGTACAACACGCTGATTCTCGACGGCGCCGCTTTCCGCACCCCTATCCCGGACGTGCCGGGCCTTGCGCCGAAAGAAAATATCGCTGCATGGGTCGACCGCAAAGCCTTCATTCACAATCTGGGTCATGCCGCGGTCGCCTATTATGGGAACTGCAGGCATCCCGGCGCGACGTATATATACGAAGCGCTGTCCGACCCGGAAGTATATGATTTTGCACGTGCCGTTATGCAGCAATCGGCAGAAATCCTGCTTGCCGAATATCCGTCCGACTTCACCCCGCAGGCGCTCGAAACACATATCGACGACCTGCTTTCCCGTTTCCGTAACAAAGCGTTGCGGGACACCATCTACCGCGTCGGGCAAGATCGCATCCGCAAACTCGCTCCCGACGACCGTTTCATGGGCGCCATTCGCCTTGCACAAAAACACGGGAAAGATGATTCGCTGATATACGAAGCCATGTTGTACGCCTTCACTTTCGCAGCAACCGACGAAAACGGCAACCGTTCTCCGTCGGATATCTTCTTCGACGAATACCTCCGGAGAGGAAAGGAGTATGTTTTGCGGCATGTTTGCGGAATAGACCGTCCGCTTGAACTCACGGCAAGTACTTCTTGACTGAAAAATAGATAACGGTTGGCGAAGAGAGCATATCACAGAGAAAACAAAACCGTTACACAAGGATATATACTGTATGCGGTGTAATTTTGTGATATTATTCTACCGGATTACTTCAGACTTCGCTTTCGCAATAATGGGGGTGTGCACTGTCATGATGAGGGGGTGTTAAAAAAACGTAATGGAGTTATTTTTCTTGCGGAAATATTTTTTTATGAAAAAAGGATGTTGTATGTTTGCGGCCATTAATACATAATACTAAAAAAATACATAAGTTTATGAATTTTCTCTCGATAACAATCATTGGTGCAAATC
>JAIRLL010000094.1 GCA_031259505.1 Tannerella sp. | reverse complement strand
AATTATTATCATTCTTTAATGCTGTTATGGATGCGTCTGCTCGGATTCAATATACGTGCCGAAGAACACAACAGTCTTGGACGCGCCGACGCCGTCTGGGAACAGACCGGCTTCACCGTTGTTGCCGAATTAAAATATCATGCCAGAAAGAAAATCAATACCCTGCTCAACGAAGCAATGAAGCAGATACACGACCGGCGGTATTACAACAAATACACCGGCAAAGTATTACTTCTGGGAATTGCATTCTCCGGAAAACAGCCCGGATGCCGGATGGAAACACTTTCGCCCGAATGATGATAAAAATGATTGTAAACAAATAAGATTAAGAGTGGAAGCCTGCGGGATGAAAAAACGTACGTTTTAATATGGCACGGGCGATGAATCGACCTGCCCGCTGATACGCGACGAAAATTCGCGGACGGGCAGGTCGTCGTCGAGGTTCATGAATTTGGCATACTCGCTTCTGAAACGCAGGAACACTTCCCCTGTAGCTCCGTTACGATGCTTCGCCACAATTATTTCCGCCATTCCGATCAGCGAATTGCCTTTTTCGTCTTCGAAGATTTTGTAATACTCCGGGCGATGGATGAAGCAGACCATGTCCGCATCCTGTTCGATGGCGCCCGATTCGCGCAGGTCGGCCAGTTGCGGACGTTTGCCTTCGCTTTTCTGCCCGACCTGATTTAAGCGGCCTTCGATGTTGCGGTTCAACTGCGAGAGGGCAATAATCGGAATGTTCAACTCTTTGGCCAGCGATTTGAGCGAACGCGAAATGATACTGACTTCCTGTTCGCGGCTGCCGAAATACATGCCGCTGGCATTCATCAGTTGCAGGTAGTCGATGAAGATGCATTTCACACCGTGTTCGCGTACCAGTCTGCGCGCCTTCGTGCGCAGTTCGAATATTGAGAGGCTGGGAGTATCGTCCACATAGATACGGGCGTCGTACAAATCCTTGAGTTTAAAGTCCAGCTGTTCCCATTCGTACTGGTCGAGCTGGCCGTTCCTGATTTTTGTGGCGGATATCTCGGTTACGTTCACAATCAGACGGTTTACCAGTTGCACATTGCTCATTTCGAGTGAAAACATGGCCACGGGCGTTCCATGTCCCACCGCCATGTTTTTGGCCATTGACAGGACAAAAGCTGTTTTTCCCATGGCCGGCCGGGCGGCGATAATGATAAGGTCGGAGTTTTGCCATCCCGATGTGATTTTATCCAGGTCTGTAAATCCGCTGCTCAGGCCGCTCAGACCTTCCTTTCGCGCGGCTGCTTTCTGTATCAGAGTGAGGGATTGCTTGATAATCGGATTGATCTGGATGGCTTCATTTTTGATGTTGCGTTGCGAGATTTTGAAAAGTTCTCCTTCCGCTTCCTGCATCAGTTCTTCGACGTCGACGGTTTCGTCGAACGCCTTGCCCTGTATCATACCTGTATAGCGTATCAGTTCGCGTGCGAGGAATTTTTGGGCAATGATGTTTGCATGATATTCCAGATGTGCCGTACTTGCCACTTTTCCCGTCAGTTGCGAGATGTAGAACGGTCCGCCGACTGTCTCCAACTGGCCGTTTTTCCGCAACTGCTCTACCACGGTGAGCATGTCTATCGGCATCTGGCCGACGGCAAGGTCGACAATAGCCTGATATATCAGTTCGTGTATTTTTTCATAAAACGATTCGGGCTTGAGTAACTCGCTGACCACGAAATAGGCGTCTTTTTCGAGCATGATGGCGCCCAGCACCGCTTCTTCAAGTTCTCTGGCTTGAGGTTGCAGCCTGCCAATGTCCGATACCTGTACGACGACGGGCGCTTTCCTGCCTGCCGTTCCTCTCATTTGTTTTTCTGCCATAGTTTTTTTGTTGAGGAAGTAAAAATAATAGTTTCCCGAGAACTTTCCGCCATCGGAAAAGGAAAATTTATCAACGACGTATCAACCCGCATCAGTTGAAAAACTCATCCAAAGTTGAAGGTCTGACGATTTCCGGTCTTTCTTCGTCCTGCGTGCCGCAGATATTGACAAAGTTTTCGGGCATGTCAAATTTTTCCGTTTCCAGATAGCCCAAAGTCTTGTCTGCATATATTTTCTGCAGGAACAGAGCTACGATGGGCAAGGCCATGCTTGCACCCTGCCCTTCGGACATCCAGTCGAAGCGTATGGAGGGGTCTTCACCGCCCACCCAGCAGCCTGCAACCAGATTGGGAGTGAATCCTATGAACCATCCGTCGGCATGATTTTGCGTCGTACCGGTCTTGCCGCCCATCGGCGCCTTGATGCCGTAGCGGAAACGTATGCGGCTGCCCGTTCCGCCGTCGATGACGCTGCGCAGCATGTAGAGCATCTTGTATGCGGCTTCTTCCGTCAGGACTTCGTTCATTGCGGGAGCAAACGAGGCTACCGTGTTGCCGTACGAATCTTCGATGCGCGTGACGTACAGCGGCTCAATGCGAATTCCTTTGTTGGGAAAGACGGTATATGCGCTCACCATCTCGCTTACGGAAATATCCGGCGTACCGAGACACATCGCCACGACCGGGTCGACAGGGCCTCTCACACCGTAGGAACGCAACATGCGCGTCAGCGTGTAGGGCGAAAGATGTTTCATCAGATAGGCCGTCACCCAGTTCGACGACTGCTGCAGTCCCCACTGGATGGAGACTTCTTCGCCAACTTTTTTTGGATTCGAATTCTGGGGCGACCAGATGATTCCGTTTTCGTCGACCAGTTCCTGCGGAACGTGCCTCATTTTGTCGCAGGGACTGAATCCTTCGACCATGGCCAGCGAATAAAGAAACGGTTTCATGGTCGAACCAATCTGCCGGCGGCCTGTCGTGACCATGTCGTATTTGAAATAGTTGTAGTCGATTCCGCCGACGTATGCCTTGACATGCCCCGTGCGCGGGTCCATCGCCATAAAGCCCGTCCTCAGGAAGCTTTTGCAGTAGCGGATGGAGTCTGTCGGCGTCATAGTTGTGTCGATCAGGCCTTTCCAGCTAAAGAGCTGCATTTCGACGGGAGTATTGAATATCCTGTCGATTTCGGTCTCGCTCCGGCCTGCATTTTTCAGCGCACGGTAGCGGTCGCTCTGACGGATTGCGCGCGTCATGATTCCTTTGATGTTTTCATCGGATTCCGTATTGGCAAACGGAGCCTTTGTGCGCCCCTGTTTTTCCTTGAAGAAGGAGGGTTGCAGCGTCTCCTTCATGTGTGTCGTCACAGCGTTTTCGGCATACTGCTGCATGTGGTAATCGACAGTCGTGTAGATTTTCAGACCGTCAGTATATATATTGTACGCGGCGCCATTCGATTTTCTGTTCTTGTTGCACCAGCCATACAGCGGATTTGTTTCCCATGCCAGCGAATCGTCGGAGAATTTTTGCATCTGCCATGCGGCGTAACCGCTTCTGACGGGCTTTTTGGCGGTTAGCGTCAGGCGGAGATATTCGCGAAAGTAGGGCGCCGGTCCGTCCTTATGATCCGCTCGCGTAAAATTAAGGGTTAAAGGAAGTCTTTGAAGCGAATCGCATGTGGCGCCGGAGATGTATCCCGCATCTTCCATTTGCTGCAATACCATGTTGCGACGTTCGACGGCGCGCTTGCCGTAGCGGACAGGATTGTAGTATGAAGGATTTTTGCACATGCCGACCAGCATGGCCGCTTCCTCGGTTTTCAGGTCGGCGGGCGTCGTCCCGAAATATACGCGTGCCGCCAACTGAATGCCGACGGCATTGTAAAGAAAATCCAGCTTGTTAAGGTACAGGTTGATGATTTCCTCTTTCGTGTAGTAACGTTCCAGACGTACGGCAATGACCCATTCGATGGGTTTTTGCAGCAGGCGTTCCGTCAGCGTTTCTACATGCGGCGAGTAGAGTTGCTTGGCCAGTTGCTGCGTGATGGTACTGCCGCCTCCGCCGCTTCGCTGCCGCAGGATGCCGCGTTTCACTACTGCCCGGAACAGTCCTTTGGCATCGATTCCGCTGTGTTTCGTGAAACGCTTGTCTTCGACGGCAATCAGGGCTTTCACCAGGGCGGGAGACAGGTCGTGGTAACTTACGTAGATGCGATTGTCCTTTCCGTACGAGAAACTCCCAAGCATCTTGCCGTCCGCCGAAACGATTTGCGACGCATACTTGTCAATCGGGTTTTCGAGTTGTTCGATGGGCGGAACATAGCCTATCGCCCCCGTGGATATAGCCGTAAAGATACCCGCAACGACTGTCAGACAGAGAAAAAAAACACCCCATATGGAATGAATGATGTGTTTACGCCATCTGAGAGGGAAACGGCTGTGCATCCGCGTCTCAAGGGAATTTATGTATTTTGCCTTATCCATAAGGAATATATATATATATATAATGCGTGGATGTGCTGTTTGCTATGCCTCGTCGTCGTCATCTGTTTTGCGCGGCGCTTCCCTGACGAAAAACGCGCTCAGTTCGTACAGTCCGTATAAAGGCAGGAATACGACGGACAACGTAAACGGATCGCCGCTGGGTGTAATGACGGCTGCTGCAATCAGCAATCCCACAATCGCATATCGCCTGTATTTGCGGAAAAACGAACGGTTAATCATCCCCACCTGCGACAGCAGCCACGAGACCAGAGGCATCTCGAACACCACTCCCATGATGAATATCAGCATCAGGAAGTTATCCATATATGATTCCAGTGAGACCTGCGGCGTGATGGCTTCGCTCAAGTCGTATGTAGCCAGAAAGCGCAGCGTCATCGGGAACACGACGAAATATCCTACGACGCATCCCGCGAAAAACATGATGGTGCCGAAGAAAAAAACCCAGCGCACGCTTTTTTTCTCATGATCATACAAGGCAGGGCGAACGAATTTCCATATCTCATACATTAGATAAGGAAACGTGAGCACTACCGCCAGCCAGAACGACGACGACATGTGTGTGAAGAACTGCGTCGCCAATTTGATTTGCACAACCGTGATTCGAAACGTATCGTCGCAAAAATCCGGGAAAAACGGCAAGTTAATAGCCATCCTGCACATCCATTGATATGTGATGAAATCGGACGAACACGGCGCCATTATCACATGGTCAAACAGATAACGCATGGAAGCGAATCCGCCGACAGTAAAAATAAGAAGTGCAAGAATACAGCGAAACAATGTCCAGCGCAGTTCTTCCAGGTGATCCCAGAAGGACATTTCATCTTGTGACTGCGGCATCTCGGTTACTGTTTACTGCTTGTCAGGATCATCCAACTTAATATCGTCTTCGATGCCTTTTACACCTTCCTTGAAATTCTTCACTCCTTTGCCGATACCTTTCATCAGTTCGGGAATTTTCTTTCCGCCGAAGAGTAACAGGATGATAATCGCAATGATAATAATTTCGCTCGTGCCAAGAGGCCCCAGCAGTCCAAGATGGACTGTTCCATTCAAATACATTAATTGAATCATATTTTTTCAGATTAAAATAAACTTAATAATTGAGTGCAAAGATACGATTTAAAATGATACCGCTCTTTCTTTTTTGCAAAATTATTACTTTTGCACCGAGATAAAATAAATTGAAGATTGAATGAAAGCATATGTATTCCCCGGACAAGGGGCGCAATTTGCAGGAATGGGTAAAACTCTGTATGAGCAAAACCCTTTAGCCAGAGAGTTTTTTGAGAGGGCAAACGATATTTTGAAATTCCGTATCACGGATGTAATGTTTGCCGGGAGCGACGAAGATTTGAAACGGACGAAGGTCACGCAACCCGCCGTTTTCCTTCATTCGGTCATTTTGGCCAACACACAGGGCGGCGATTTTGCGCCCGACATGGTAGCCGGCCATTCGCTGGGCGAATTTTCGGCATTGGTTGTGGCGAAAGCCCTTTCGTTTGAAGAAGGACTGATTCTGGTCTCCAAACGTGCCAATGCCATGCAAAAGGCATGTGAAATAACGCCTTCGACGATGGCGGCCGTACTGTCGCTACCCGACGAAACGGTGGAACGGATTTGTGCGGAAATGACGGACGACATAGTGGTATGCGCCAACTACAACTGTCCGGGACAGGTAGTTATATCCGGCACGGAGACGGGCGTCGCCAGAGCCTGCGAGCAGTTGCTTGCGGCAGGCGCCAAACGTACAATAAAACTGAACGTCGGCGGCGCCTTTCACTCGCCGCTCATGGAGCCGGCGCGCGTCGAACTGGAAGAGACCATCCGGTCGGCAGTTTTCGACGAACCGGTATGCCCTGTATACCAGAACGTCAATGCCCAGGCGGAAACGAAACCCGAAGCTATCCGCAATAACCTGATTGCACAGCTCACGTCGCCCGTGCGATGGACGCAAAGCGTTCGGAACATGATTGCCGACGGCGCTACGCATTTTGTCGAGTCAGGCCCCGGTAACGTGCTGCAGGGATTAGTGAAGAAGATAGACCCGAATGTTTCGGCAGAAAGTTTCCAGTAAGTCATGAATCCGATATACGACAACAATACGCTGGAATTTGTCACCGTGGCGCTGAAGTTTTGCACCGCGATGGAAAGAATTCATGAACAGGACATGTTTTCGTTTGTCAACAATACGACGAAAATATTGCCTCTGCTCTACGTGAAAGCGACGCTGCTTCCCGAAGTCGACGAGCCGGAAGATGCCGAAACGACGCATTTCATCACGGAAGAGACCCACGAAGCGCTGCGCACCCGCATCGCCGGCCTGCTGGGCGAATACGACAGTTATCTTGATACGTTCCAGCCCGACATGCAATACAGCGACACGCCGATCAGTGCATCCGTTTCGGAAAATCTTGCCGACATTTATCAGGACATCGGAAACTTTATCGCCCTGTTCCGGCAGGGCTACGAGGAAACGATGCTGATAGCCCTGTCGCAGTGTGTCGAGA
>JAIRLL010000084.1 GCA_031259505.1 Tannerella sp. | reverse complement strand
TTATTGGATCAGATTGTGGTTATCGGTTACGGTACGCAGCGGCGTCGGGAACTCACCGGCGCCGTTACTACCGTTTCGAAAGCGACGCTGTCGCAGCCCGTAATCTCGGTCGACAATCTGCTGGGCGGCGCCGTGGCGGGCATGAACGTGACGCAAGGCTCCGGACAACCCGGCTCGACCTTCAACGCGCGCATCCGGGGCGGCAATTCCATCAATGCGAGCAACGAGCCGCTTTTCGTGGTCGACGGCGTGATTCTCTTCTTCAGCAACACAGCAGTCGAGGGCGCCGTAAGTCAGGTTTCGGCCAACATCAATCCGCTGGCGGCCATCAATCCCGGCGATATCGAATCTGTTGAAGTCCTGAAAGACGTCTCGGCTACTGCCATCTACGGCTCGCGAGGCTCCAACGGAGTGATTATCATCACCACGAAGAGCGGGCAAAGAGGCAAAGGCAAAATCGACTACCAGTATTCCGTCGGATGGCAGCAGGCGTCCAAAACGCTGGACCTGCTCAATGCAAGCGAATGGGCTGCCCTCAACAGAGAAATCGACCCGGCGGGCGCGTTCAATGATTATTCCGACGCTCAGATTGCCGCGCTCGGCAATGGCGCCGACTGGCAGGATGCCGCCCTGCGTACCGCCATCAACCGGAATCATCAGATCTCGTTCAGCGGAGGCGACGATAAGACGCGATACCTCATTTCGGGCAATTATATCGACCAGGACGGAATATTGCAGAATACGAACTTCAAGCGTTATACGGGCAGGTTTAATTTCGACCGCGATATTCTGAACAACCTTTCGGTCGGACTGACCGTCAACGCAAGCAAGCTGAATCAAAACGGGCTGAACGATTATCCGACATATGCCAGCGGTTTTTCCACGCCGCTCGACCAGATTATCCGGACTTCGCCCGCCACGCCCATCTACAATGCCGACGGCAGCTTCAACTATCAAAACAGGTTCGAATCCGGCGACCTGCGCAAGGGCAACATCACAACCAATGCCCTCTCCGACCAGTTCAATACAGTGGCGCAGAATATCAGCAACACGCTGCTTGCCACTTTCAACCTGCGCTATACGATCATTCCCGAACTGGTTTTCAAAATAAATGCGGGGACGAACATCACGAATACTACCCAGAACTACTTCGCCCCTTCGTATACTACGGGCGGATTCTCGGCCAACGGATATGCAAGCGTCGGCAACCACCGCACCGATATATGGCAGTACGAATATACGCTCAACTACACCAGACAGTTGAACAGGGAACACTACATCGACGTGCTGGCGGGCTACACCACGCAGACGACAAAAGAAGAGTTGTCCAGAGCGTCGGCCACCAATTTTGCCAACGAACAGTTGCTCTACCACAGCCTGCAAAGCGGAGCCACGCGGCAGGCGCCCAGTTCGGGAGGGTCGGAGGCCGTACTCAATTCACTGATAGGAAGGGTCAACTATACGTTTAAAAACCGGTACAACCTCACGGCTACTCTTCGCGCCGACGGTTCGTCGCGCTTTGCTCCCAACAACAAATGGGGATATTTCCCTTCGGTCGGGTTGTCGTGGAACGTCAACGAAGAGGCTTTTCTCAAAGGCAACAAAACCGTCAGCGACCTCAAGCTGCGTGCCAGCCTCGGTACCGTTGGCAATCAGGAAATCGGCAACTACAAGTATGACGCTACTTACGGCACGACGTCGAACTATTCGTTCAACCAGGAACTGGTCGTCGGCTACGTGCGCACCAATCCCGAAAATCCCGATTTGAGATGGGAGCAGACGGCGGCATACAACGTGGGTGTTGACCTGAGCGTCTTCAATTCAAGACTGAATTTCGTGTTCGATGCGTATTACAAGAAAACTACCGATTTGCTGCTCAATGTGCCGGTCGAGATTACTACCGGCTTCAGTTCGGTGCTGCGCAACGTGGGCAGCGTCAGCAACAGGGGCGTTGAGCTTGAGGTGCGCGGCATCGTTATCAACTCCAAAGATTTGAACTGGTCGGTCTCTGCCAACGTGGCAAAAAACATCAACCGCATACTCGATCTCGGAGCCGGACGCGACAATATCAACGATGCGTATTTCGTAGGGCAGCCTCTCAATTCGCAATACGTGATTGTATACGACGGTATTGTGCAGCAGAGCGACGACCTCTCGAAAATAGTAGGCCCGTCGTGGAAAACGAACGTGGAACCGGGCGACGAAAAGTTCGTCAATCAGAAAGATGTGGACGCAAATACAAAAGTGGTCGACGAAACCAACGACCGCGTCATCCTGGGGACGAGAAATCCCGATGTCACGTATGGCTTTTCGACAAATCTGTCGTATAAATCATTCACTCTGACGGCCTCGTTTCAGGGCGTAAGCGGCAACAGGATATACAATTCGTTCCGCCAGTCGCTCGAACAGCCGAACAAGAGTTACAACGGACTGGCCACGCTGCTCGACCGCTGGACGGAGACGAATCCCTCGACCGAAATCCCGAAGGCGCGGCATATCAGTTCGACCTACCGCACCAGCCGCTATCTGGAAGACGGCGCTTACCTGCGACTGAAGAACGTGACGCTGAACTACGTCCTGCCGGTAAAGATCCTGTCGGCGCCCTCGGCCAGATTCAGCGTCTTTGCTTCGACGCAGAATCTGTTTACGCTGACAAAATTCACCGGCTACAATCCGGAAGCAGTGCAAGGCTCGGCTTCATATCCGCTTGCGCGGTCGGTTTCTTTCGGCGTCAATCTTTCCTATTGATTTTATGAGATTATTAATTGTTGTATTTTTAATTATTGCAAAAATGAAAAAGACTGTTTATATACTGTTGATCATATTGTCGGCTGCCGCCTATTCGTGCAGCGACAGTTTAGAACTCGTGCCCGTGGGATTGCTCACAGACAGTAACTTCCCCGCCACCGACGGCGACGGCATTGCGCTGGTCAATGCCATCTATCAACCCAATGTGGGGATAAGCACATCGCTGGGCTATCTGATCGACCTGACGACGGAGGTCGAAGCGAACGGCGAAAACACAAACAGCGGCGGATATCTGCTGGGCGTGATGCAGTGGGAACCTAATAACAGCTATGTCTCCGGCATGTGGACTTCGCTCTACAACGGCATTACCCGCGCCAACGACGTGGTCGACAAGGTCGGTGCATCCGAAAGCATATCGCCCGACGTGAAGAAGCGGCTCGTGGGCGAAGCCAGGTTTCTCCGTGCGTACTATTATTTCTATGCCGTTCAGTTCTGGGGCGAAGTGCCGCTGGTGCTGCACAATATCGACGGTTCCAATACGACCCGCGCCGCCGTGGACGACGTGTACGGCCAGATTGTACAGGACCTGAAGGACGCCGCCGAAGCCTTGCCCAGGGCGAGCGAATATGCCGGCGCCGACCGGGGACGCGCTACGCAGGGAGCGGCTTACGCCTACCTGTCGAAAGTCTATCTCGTATGGGGGCAGACGTCGGAAAAAAGCGGCGCAGCCGTACAGAAGGAACGTTATCGCGCATCGGTCGACTACGCCAGTCTGGTCACGGGCTACGAACTGGAAGAAAACTTTCTCGACAACTGGTCGAAAAGCAACCGCAACGGCAGGGAAAGCATCTTCGCCACCCAGCACATTCAAGGCCAGTCATCCGCAAGCGATGGCGGCAATCATCTTGTACACTGCTCGTTCTACGGCGGATTCTCCAACAACATCCTGCCGCACGTCTATGCCACGAGCGACAAGTGGTATCACGATTTCGACGACCGCGACCAGCGTAAAAACGGCACCTATGTGAAAGAACTGTACAACCCGTCGACCGGTGAAGTATTCGTCTTCGACCGCGTGCGCTACCGCAAATATATTGATACGACGGACGTAATCTCGTCGGCCAATACGCGCGACATCAACCGTACGATTCTCCGCTATGCCGAAGCGCTGCTGCTGAAAGCCGAGGCGCTCAACGAACTCAACGGCGCTCCGAATGCCGAGGCATACGAAGCCATCAATCAGGTACGCCGCCGTGCATTCCGGCAGTTTCCCGTAACCGCCCCCGCGTCGGAGCCGGGCGTTGACTTGCCGGAAGGGCTGGATTATGCCGGATTTAAACAGAGAATACAGCAGGAGCGTGTCTTCGAACTCACCTACGAGCAAAATCGCTGGACAGACCTCGTACGCTGGCGCACGTTCGTCGGCACTCTGCGCAACGCCGTGAAGCAGGGCTACCTCGGCGAAGAATATCACAAGCAGGACGTAAAACTCAAATACTACCGTTTCCCCATTCCGCGAGCGCAGCGCGAAATAAATCCCGAAGGCCTCTGGCAAAACTGGGGCTACGACGGCTTCGACGAAAGCCGGACGGGCGCAAATCCCTACGCCGCCTTCGAGCCGGAATATGCGGGAGAAGGATTTTGAATATGAAGGAGAAAATAAATGTACGGCAGATATGATATTTACGCTATAAGCTGTGAGAAGTCCGACAGTCTGATTGCAGCAGTCGAGAAAATATTTTAGGGACAAAAAATAAATAATGTATAACAAGTATACTAAAGTATGAGGTCATCAAATCAGGTAAAAAAGGGTGCAGTAAAAAGCATCCCGTTAGGGATGCATCCCTAACGGGATGCAAAAAAGATTGTCGCAAAAAAAGCTACCGAGCGATGCATCCCTACGGGATGCAAAAAGGTTTATATCTTATTTATTTTGCATTCCTTAA
>JAIRLL010000350.1 GCA_031259505.1 Tannerella sp. | reverse complement strand
AAAAAGAATCCGACATGTTTTTCGGAAACCCGAAACTGAAGCCTGCGCCGGAAGAACTGGCAGCAACGGCAGTTAAAATACGCATGCATTTCGCGGAATATCCGGCGAAAACATAAGTGTAACATATTCAGGATTGCTTCTTCATCGGAACTGCGATGATGTCTGAACTTTGAGTCTTTTGATTTTTCTGATTTTTTTGATGGATGGCGGACAATCCCGCCGCGTCGTTGCAGGCCGCCGCCGCGTCATCCTATATTTGGCAGAATTGCGAGTTTGCGAAACAGGATGAAGCAATCCTGAATATGTTACAATTATGTTTTCGCCGGATATTCCGCGAAATGCTTGCGTATTTTAGCTGCCGTTGCTGCCAGTTCTTCCGGCGCAGGCTTCAGTTTCGGGTTTCCGAAAAACATGTCGGATTCTTTTTGAATGGGTATCAGATGGATATGTGCATGCGGCACTTCCAGTCCAATCACCGTCAGTCCGATTCGTTTGCACGGAATGGCGGCTTGCATGGCGCAGGCCACTTTTCTGGCAAAAGCCATCATGCCTGCCAGCGTCTCATCGTCGAGGTCGAAAAGATAGTCGACCTCCTGCTTCGGGATTACCAGCGTATGCCCTTCGGCAATCGGGTGAATGTCGAGAAACGCAAAAAATGCGCCGTTCTCCGCTATCTTGTGGCAGGGAATCTCGCCTGCCACTATCTTACTGAAAATTGTAGCCATATATTTTAAAAGTCTTCAGATGGAAATTTCGACAATTTCAAATTTGACTGTCCCCGACGGCACCTTAATATCCACCACATCGCCTGCTTTTTTGCCAATCAGTCCTTTGGCAATCGGAGTGCTTACTGCAATCTTGTTTTCTTTCAGGTTTGCTTCCGAATCGGCAACCAAAGTATAGGTCATGACGATATTGTTGTGCAGATTTTTGATTTTTACCTTGTTCAGAATCTGCACAACGTCCGTCGTGATTTGCGCTTCGTTTATCAGGCGGGCATTCGAGATCAATTGCTTCATTTGCGCAATCTTCACTTCGAGAATGCCCTGCGCATCCTTGGCTGCATCATATTCGGCGTTTTCGGAAAGATCGCCCTTGTCTCTCGCTTCTGCGATTTGCGCTGAGATTTCGGGACGTTTTACCGTTTCCAGATGATTGATTTCAGCCAGTAATCTGTTATAACCTTCTTCTGTCATGTACGTTATAGCCATAGTTTATCCTCCTGTATCTAAAAAATAAAAAAAGAATCCCGGCTAAATTCTTTCAACCGGAATCCGTTTATGGTTTTATAAAACTACTGTGCAAAGATATGCAACATTTCACAATTCGCAAAATATATCTGAATGCTTTATAACATATATTGTATGCGGAATAAACAGTTTGTTGGCAACCCGGTTTATTTTACTGCTATCCTCATGCTTTCAGAGCAACTGTCCGACGTCCTGCAGCAGATTGTCCAGATTTTCAACGCGTTTTACCAGTACTCCCTTGCGATTCAGAAGGAAGAGCGCGGGCAACTGCTTGACGTTGTATGTAGCGGCGGCCTGCGAATATACGGTCTGCGGATCGCGCACGCACGTCCAGCGAAAGTTCGACACCGTATTTTTCCAGAGATGCACGTCGCTGTCCAGCGAAATCTGGAAAATCTCCACGCCCCTGTCGCGATATGCGGAATCGACACGTTGCAGCAATGCGTTCAATTCCGCCGACCATTCTGTTTGACAGGCCATAAAGTTCAGGACGACGACCTTGTCTTTCGCCACTTCCGACAGTTTGATTTTTTCGCCACGGATATCGGGCAATTCGACGTCGAAGAAATCAATTTCCTTTGTCTCAATATTATTCCAGTCGACAGACCGCTGACCGCGAAGCACTTTCAGGGCCTGCAAGGTCAGATTGTAAAGATGTTTGGCGCGCGGACTTTCGGGATACAGATGATTGTAGCTGGTCGCTACGGCGCCGTATGCCCGCGAGTCGATTTTGTCATACGGGTCAAAAAACAGAAGTCCGTCGATTTGCTGGAAAAGCGCATAATAGGACTCCGTCGACATGGGCCTGCTGTAGATATAATTTCTGGCCACATCCTTGTAGTTTTCAATGGCTTCCAGTGTATGTGCCCGGTAGAGCGAATCGGAAATCATATCGGATTCGTAATCCTTGCGGATACGATGGATGGCCTGGTTGGCATCCAACTGGGCAAGCGTGATTTCCTTGATGGTCGAACAGCTTTCCGAACCTTCGACCTGATAGGATGTTGCAAACGTCTTGTAATCTGCGGTGAATGATATTGTCTCCGTAGAATCGACGGCAAAGTTGATGAAGCGGTTATTTATCCGCAACCGGTAGAAATCAGGATACTGGGGACTTTTCATCTTGAAACTGAATTCGCCCGATCCGTTCAGTTTTGCCGAATCAACCGGTTCAACAGACCCAATCCCGACATTTTCCAGGTAAATCATCTGATTGTCAACTCCGGTCACGATGCCTTTCACCGTGAATTTACCCGAACGCTCATTGCATCCGAACCACAATATGCCGCAAAGCGCGCTTATAATAAGGTATGTAACACTTCTTTTATCCATAACAAAGACTTCTTATTTTGTTTATCGGATGCAAATATACGTTATTTTAATTTAGCCAGAAAAAAATATTCGTTACATTTGCAGACATGATGAAAAGAAATATTAAAGCCGTATTGGCACAAGAAGTAGAAGCCGTTCGCAATATTCCTGTTACGGAAGAATACGACAAGGCGATAGAGTTGATAACAAAGCATGTACATGAGCTTGGCGGGACGCTTATTCTAAGTGGAATGGGAAAAGCCGGGCAAGTGGCGATGAATATCGCGACCACGTTCAGTTCGACCGGGACGCCGGCATATTTTTTGCATCCGAGCGAAGCGCAGCACGGCGATTTGGGTATTGTCCGCGCAAACGACATCATGCTGTTAGTTTCAAATTCGGGTAAAACGCGTGAATTGCTGGAGCTTGTGGCGTTATCGCGGGGATTGGTGAGCGACATGAAATTTATCGTCGTCACGTCGAATCCGAAAAGTCCGCTGGCAAAAATCGCCGCGGCATGTCTGCTGACCGGTTCGCCGAAAGAAGTATGTCCGCTGGGTTTGACGCCGACGACATCGACCACCGTGATGGCGGTAATTGGCGACTTGCTCGTAGTCGGCGTAATGCAGCAAATAGGTTTTACGAGCGCCGATTATGCCAAACGTCATCATGGCGGATATTTAGGCGCGAAAAGCCGCCGTCAGAGTAAAAACGGAGATAAATAAATATGAGAAAAGTTATTGGAGTGGGCGAAACTGTTTTGGACGTGATTTTCAGGGACAACCGTCCGCAGGTGGCCGTCCCGGGCGGCTCGGCGTTCAACTGTATGGTATCGCTGAGCAGGCTGGGTATTCCCGTCGCGTTTATCAGCGAGCTGGGAGATGACAGGGTTGGAGATACAGTACGCGATTTTATGCAGTCCAACGGGATGACAACAAGCCATACAGGCAGTCTGTCCGGCAGAAAAAGCCCCGTGTCGCTTGCTTTCCTCGATCAGTCGAAAGATGCCGAGTACATTTTTTATACAGATTATCCTGCACGGCGGCTGGATGTATCGTTTCCGGTAATCAACGAAGACGACATTCTTGTCTTCGGCTCGTTTTATGCGCTCCACGCCGATCTGCGCGAGCGAATTACGGATTTGCTCGAGTATGCCAGGCTGCGCAAGGCGATTATCTATTACGATGTGAATTTTCGCAAGGCGCACGCCCATGAAGCCATTCGCGTGCGCTCGACGGTGATGGACAATTACGAGTTTGCCGGCATTGTGCACGGGTCGGATGAAGACTTTTTCAATCTCTACGGTAAAACGGACATGGACAATGTCTATAAAGAAGAAGTGGAATTTTATTGTAAAAAGCTAATTACCACACACGGGGCTGGCGGCGTAAACCTGTATACCGAAAAAATACGCGCGCATTTCGATGTGACTCCCGTCACGCCGCTGAGTACGGTCGGCGCAGGCGACAGTTTTAACGCGGGGGTAATCTATGGACTGATCAAACACGGCATCGGCTATCATGACCTGTCTCTGCCTGGCGAACTGACGTGGGAGAAAATCATCCGCTACGGAATGGAATTTGCATCCGAAGTCTGCCGAAGTTACGACAATTATATCTCGCCCGAATTTGCAGAAAGATACAGGATTCAGTAAGGATTCAAAGAATCAGGGAACGACGTATTTCACTGTTTCGCCATTTTTCAATACATACAATTGCCTGTTGTCAAGCAAACGGATGTTATCTTTTATAAGAGGCTCGTCATCTCGCAGTTGCGTATGACCGATTATTTGTATAATGGTGTCGCTGAAGTGTTCCGGCTCATCGAGAAATTCCGACACGTCCGCCCACAACGGGCTTCCTGCCGAATGATAGCCGCCTCTGTAGATGGATGCTTCGTGAAAGGCTTCCATGTTGGAGACGAACAGATTATTCATCTGCTCTTCCAGCGTATTTCCCAGTTTCGACAGTTCGTCGAAGTGCGCGTCATACCAGCCTTTGGTTATTCCGGTATGAATAAACAGGTAGTTGTCAATCTGCTTGCACAACTGAAACAATCCGGCTGTTTCTTTGCCGGTCAGTATCGCATTGAACGGTCCGAAGTAGTGACTGTCAAATCGTCCGCAGGCATAATCGCTGTTGTAGTAGTGCATTTCGTGATTGCCGACCAGCAGGGTGACTCTGTCGGGATTTTTCTTTTTGAAGTCCACAATTCGCAAAAGACCCCGGTAAGCATCTTCCTGCGTGAAATTTTCGTGCGGATACGGGTCGGTATAATCACCCAGAAAAATCACCGTTCCCTCGAAATCGAGCGCCGGTTCCCAAAAATTTCGCCCGTGAATATCGGGTACAATTAAAATTTCATCCATTATTCGTCATTTTTTACAGATGCAAAATTACATGATAATTTTGGATTTACAAGCGCATGGAATGAAAAAAGTTTTTTTACAGAGGAAAGATATGGAAAATATGATACGGTGTATTTTTTTTGCCGCGTTTTATAAAAAATGATACGCGATACCTTCCTGCCGATAATCCCTGAACCTTGAACTGTTCCGATGCAGTCGCTTCCTCGTTGAATTCCCGGAGTTAAATGCAGTAATACAACCTTTTTCATTGCATGCGAATGCGTAAAAATCATGGTTCAGTCAATTCAACAATCGCCGAAAATACTCCCGTAACGGTGATATTCATACGCGATGCTTTGCTCCTTCAGGTAATGCAACAGTTCCAGACGTCCTTCGACCAGTGGTTTGCTGTCGGCAATATGTTTTCCTGTCTTGGCGGCTTTTTGGCAGAGCGCATCGGACAGGCGCGTCGAACAGGCGCGGATGCGATCGTATTCCTCCAGAGTGTCGATAAAAGCCTGTTCGTCCTGTTCGACAACCGAGGTTCCCGGCAACAGCGATGCTGCCTTTCTGATCGCTTCCAGATTCGGATTGCCTGCCGACACGCTTACCGCAAGCGGTGTTCCGGCCATATGGGCAGCATCCATAACCAGCAGTATGTCCGCCGGATTATCGTCGTCGGCTACGCGAAATCCGACGCTTTTCAGCGGGAGATAGCGGAAAATATTTTCTTCGCCGCAGACGAGGCTGACATCTTTTTCCTGCGAGAACTCTTCATCACGTGCATGTTCGAAACCTGCATGTCCGAAGGCCACGCGGGCTTTGTCCGTCCCGTCCGTCACGAGCTGGCTCAGCGCGGTTGGAGGCGCCGTTTTCGTGATTTCGCTTTCCGTAAACCGTAAGAAGCAGGAGACGTAGTTCGGCCCTCCGGCCTTTATGCCGCCGCCGAAAGCAGAACGCTTCATGCCGCCAAACGGCTGACGGCGAACAATCGCGCCCGTGATGCCGCGATTGATGTACAGGTTTCCGGCTTCGATACTGTTTTTCCAGCGTGTCTGTTCGGCTTCGTTCAGGCTTTGGAGGCCGGCCGTCAGACCATATTCGGAGGCATTGGCGTATGCGATTCCCTGCTCCAGACTGTCGATGCAGACTACCGACAGCAACGGCGCGAACAACTCCGTCCTGAAGGTGTAACTGCCCGGCCTGACGCCCCATTTGACCGTCGGTTTAAGGATGTATTTCTTTTCGTCGACAAACTCGGGCGCGACCAGCCACGACTCGCCAGGCTCGAGATGCTCGATGGCGTATTGCAGTTTCTCGTTGCGGTTGTCGAGCATCGGGCCGACGCTGTTCATCGTATCCCATACGCTTCCCGTACGCAGGCTTGTCACGGCGTCTTTCAACTTCGATTTGAACGTCTCGTCGTGATAAGTCTTTTTGTCGACTAAAAGCAGCGAGCAGGCCGAGCATTTTTGTCCCGCGTTGCTGAAGGCCGACGAAATCACGTTCAGAATGGCGTGATCCTGATCGGCGCTGGCGGTGATGATGATCGTGTTCTTGCCACCCGTTTCGGCCGAGAGCGGCGTACGGGGACTGTTGGCGAGCAGCCGAAAAGCCGTGTCCGTCCCGCCGGTCAGGACGACATGCTTCACGGAAGGATGCGCACACAGGAAGTCGAGCGACGTGCGGTCGGCAGGACAAACCACCTGCAAAGCATCTTTCGGGACGCCTGCACTCCAGAAACATTCGGCAAGCATCCAGGCCACGGGAAGCGCCGCCGTCGCCGGTTTAAGTATCACCGTATTGCCTGCAGCCAGCGCCGCCGCCGTCCCGCCCGCGGGTATGGCAAGCGGGAAATTCCACGGCGGAATGACCAGCACGATTCCTTTCGGCGCGTGGGAGACGGTCTTCAGACTGTCGAAATATTTCATCGTGACCGGATAATAGCGACAGAAGTCGATTGCTTCCGACACTTCGACGTCGCCTTCGGTAAAGACTTTTCCCGTGACGGCCGCCATGCAGCCAATCAGGTCGCCTCGTCTGGCGCTCAAATATTCCGCCGTCCGGTGGAGGATTTTCGTTCGTTCGTCGACAGACGTTTTTCTCCATCCCGATGCGTCTTTTTCCGCAACGGCAATGATTTCGCGTACCTGTTCGGGCGAAGCGAGGCCGGCTTCGCAACATGCCGTTTCGTCGTTGCGGCTGCGGTCGCGATACAGTTTTTTTG
>JAIRLL010000190.1 GCA_031259505.1 Tannerella sp. | reverse complement strand
AAAGATGACGCCGGATACGCTCCGTCACTGTGACTGCGAGGTACGAAGCAGTCGCCAATGGCATCTTCGTCATTGTTATTATTATTTTTTTTATCATCACAAATTTACTCCTTTTTTTTTCTTTCTTTCCAGGATGCAAATCTAAGGTTTTTTTATGACAGCATACTTTTTTACATCACCACCCAAATTTAATCCGACTTAATCTCTATTGTAAAGGGGGTAAACTGGTTAAAATTGCCCTTTTGAGACAGTTCCTTTCTCTGTGGAATCAGTCCGGACTGCTTCTGGCTTCGCCTTCACCGGCAGGGAACGCCGCGACACGGCAACCCGGCAGAATCGGATCACAAATTTACACCGCGCGCAGTATATTCCCGAAATATGAAGGATTTTCATAGCTATGCGCTGTTTTTACTTGCATGTATCGCAAATTATTTGTAATATTGCCGCGCATTAGCTGCCGGTCATGTTTGTCGGATAATCAATCTTCATTCATTAGGTGTCGCGACAGACAGCCGGCAGCTTTGCATTTTATTCTAAAAACAAATACACTCTGAAGTAACATGAGAAATCTGAAAACAAACACTGGAATCGCATTGTGCTGCGGCGCAATGCTCCTCCTGTCGTGCCGTCAGGCCGAACAGACAGGCAATCTGAAATTATGGTACGACGCGCCCGCCGAAAAGTGGGTAGAAGCGCTGCCGATCGGGAACGGACGCCTGGGCGCGATGGTATTCGGCATCCCGGAAACGGAACGGATACAGTTGAACGAAGAAACCGTCTGGGCCGGACAGCCCAACAGCAATGCCAACCCGAATGCCCTGGCTGCCATTCCGGAAATACGCAAGCTCATCTTTGCCGGAAAATATCGCGAAGCGGAAGAAATGGCCACGGCCAAAGTGATCAGCAACACGAATCACGGCATGTCGTACCAGCCGGTGGGCGACCTCCTCCTCTCGTTCCCCGGACACGGGACGGCAGAACGGTATTACCGCGAACTGGACATCTCGACAGCCGTTGCCACTACCCGCTACACGGTCGACGGCGTGGAATACGTCCGCGAAACATTCGCCTCGTTTCCCGATCAGGTAATCGTCGTCCGGCTGACAGCCTCGCAAAAGGGGAAAATCAACTTCTCTGCCCGGCTTGCCAGTCCGCAGAAAAGCGAAACGTCCGTACAGGACAACCTGCTTGCGCTGAAAGGCATCTCCGGCGACCAGGAAGGACTGGAAGGAAAAGTGCGGTTCACGGCGCTGGTAAAGGCCGTCCCCGAAAACGGAGAATTGCACGCGGCCGACAATGCCCTGCACGTGACCGGCGCCGACGCCGCGACGCTCTACGTCGCCATCGGCACCAACTTCGTGAACTACCGCGACCTGAGCGCCGACGCCGACAAACGGGCGGAGACCTGTCTCCAAAAGGCGCAGGACAGGGATTATGCCGCCCAGCGGGCTGCGCACACGGCCGCTTACCGGCAATACTTCGACCGGGTGCAACTCAACCTGGGCGTGACCGATTCCATCCGCAAGCCGACCGACGTCCGCATCCTTGAATTTGCCGCCGCCAACGACCCGCAACTGGCTACGCTCTACTTCCAGTTCGGACGCTACCTGCTCATCTCCTCCTCGCAGCCCGGCAACCAGCCGGCCAACCTGCAGGGCATCTGGAACGACCTGATGCAGCCGCCCTGGGACAGCAAATATACGACCAACATCAACGCCGAAATGAACTACTGGCCGGCCGAAGTGACCAGCCTCTCCGAACTGCACCGCCCGTTTATCGAGATGGCGAAAGAAGTCGCCGTCACGGGAACGGAGACCGCACGCATCATGTACGGCGCTCGCGGCTGGGCGCTCCATCACAATACAGACCTCTGGCGCACAACCGGCCCCGTCGACTTTGCCGGCCCCGGCATGTGGCCTACGGGCGGAGCATGGTTCTGCCGCCATCTGTGGGAACATTACCTCTACTCCGGCGACCGCGACTACCTGGCCGAAATCTATCCCGTCATCAAGGGCGCCGCGCTCTTCTTCCTCGACTTCCTGGTCGAAGAACCCGAACACGGGTGGCTCGTCGTAGCCCCGTCCGCTTCGCCCGAAAATGATTTCAAGACAGGCAAAGGAGGCGTCACCAACACCGCCGGCGTCACGATGGACAATCAACTGCTCTTCGAACTCTTCACCAACCTCATCGCCGCCACCGAAACGCTCGACATCGACAAAGCCTTTGCCGACACCCTTCGCCACACCCGCGACCGGCTGCCCCCGATGCAAATCGGACAGCACAGCCAGTTGCAGGAATGGATGCACGACTGGGACGACCCGAACGACAAGCATCGCCACGTGTCGCACCTCTACGGCGTATATCCCTCCTACCTCATTTCGCCCGCACGTACGCCCGAACTCTTCGACGCCGCCCGCACATCGCTCAACTACCGCGGCGACCCGGCCACCGGATGGTCGATGGGATGGAAAGTCTGTCTCTGGGCGCGCTTCCGCGACGGCGACCGGGCATACAAACTGATCACCGAACAGTTGAAACTCACCGACGCCAAAGGAACGGAATACAAAGGCGGCGGCACCTATCCGAACCTGTTCGACGCCCACCCGCCCTTCCAGATCGACGGCAACTTCGGCTGCACGGCCGGCATCGCGGAGATGTTTCTCCAGAGCCACGACGGCGCGCTGCACATCCTCCCCGCCCTGCCCGCCATCTGGGCAAAAGGCTCGGTCTGCGGCCTGAAGGCGAGAGGAGGATTCGAAACCGCCATCGAATGGGACAACGGACAGGTGAAATCCCTTACCGTAAAATCACTTCTGGGCGGAAACCTCCGTCTGCGCACCGCCACGCCACTCACCCTGGCCGGAGGCGACGCACTGCAGACGGCGCAGGGCGACAATCCGAATCCGTTCTATCCGACGCCCGCCGTCCCCGC
>JAIRLL010000316.1 GCA_031259505.1 Tannerella sp. | reverse complement strand
AACGCTGGGAAAAGTTTCGCCTTAGCAGCCTGGCGGCGCCGAATGTGACTGAACGGAAAACGGTTATTCCCGGGTAGGTCGACTACGGCTGGGTGAAAGACAGGGTGAAGGAATGGTGCACGCCCGTTTCAAAAGACGAAGTTTCGGAAGAGATGGACGATTTCGTCTTTGAGGGCGAATGGTACCGTCCGGAAGACCTTTTCCGGGTGAAGGCGCTCGGGAAGTTTCCGAAGGTGGATGAAGACGTGCTGATACCTGTACAGTGGATCGAAGCCGCCCGGGAACGCTGGCGGCGCTTTGCCGGTCAGCCGTCCGGGGTGCGGCGTCTGGGCGTCGACGTGGCCGGTATGGGACGCGATTCGTCGGTATACTGCGACCGTCACGGCAACCGTGTGCTGTCGTTCCGCAAGCGCAATTCGGGCGGCGCGGCCGACCACATGCGCGTAGCCGGAGAGGTAGCCGACTACTTGCGGACGAACAGAGACGCCGTTGCAATGATTGACACTATCGGCGAAGGCGCCGGCGTGTTTTCCCGCCTGGTCGAACTCGGCTATGCAAACAGCGCAAACCGCGTTTCGTTCACAGGAAAGGGCGCCGCGCTAAGCTGCAAATACAGCGAAGCGGCAAAAGACATCCGCGGAAACGAATTGAAGGATGTCACGGGACAGTACAGTTTTGTCAACATGCGCGCCTACCTTCACTGGTGTGTGCGCGACTGGCTGAACCCCAAAAACGGCGCCGGAGCAATGCTGCCTCCCGACGGCACGCTTGCGCACGAGGCAGGCGAAACAAGGTGGAGCTTCCGCAGCGACGGGAAAATCGCCATCGAACCGAAGGAAGACATTAAAAAACGGCTCGGGTTCAGTCCGGACGAATTTGACGCCCTGGCCAATACGTTTTATCCCGCGTATATACGGAAGCCGGCAGACCTGTCGAGGCTGGCCAGAATGGCACATTAACTTAAAAACAGAAAATATAATGGCAAAAACAATTGAAGAGATTCTGTCGGGAACGCCCGAAGACGCTGTAAGCGAATTGCAGACAAAGTCTGTTGAGGTTCCCGCATGGGCCGACCTGCTAAAGCAGTACGACCCGAACGGACACGAAGTGATGGATACGGGCAAATACCCGGACATTACCGATGCGGACGGCGGACTGGAGAGCGTGACAAGAATCGCGCTCGACCTTCAGCGCCTGGCCGTCAAGCGAACGACGGAACTGTGTTTCGGCATACCGGTGAAGCGTATTTACAATTCGCATACCGACGGAGAACGTGAAGTCGCCGGCGCCATTGAGGCAGTGTTAAAGCGCAACCGGATTGAATCGGTTAATATTGAGCGGGGTCACATGCTGTTTTCGAGTTGCGAGGTTGCCACGATATGGTTTGCGACCGAAGAGCCGAACGCGCTGTACGGCTTTGAAAGCAAACTGAAACTGCGTTGCAGGAACTATTCTCCGATGCAGGGCGACAGCATCTATCCGGTGTTTGACGAAACGGGCGACATGATTGCCCTCTCGTTCGGATACAGCCGCAAGGATGGCGATGCGGATGTGGAATACCTCGATGTGTACACGGCAGACAGGCATGTGCGGTACAGGAACGGCGGAAGCTGGGAAGAGGAAATATCCGAGCAGTCCGCTATCGGCAAAATCCCGGCCGTATACTGCTACCGTCCGTCGCCGGCATGGGAAGATACGGGCAACATTGTAACCGAAATGGAATGGGCGCTTTCCCGCAACGGGAATTACCTGCGTAAAAACAGCAAACCGGTACTTGTCCTGTTTACCGACGATGAGATGGCGTTCAATCAGGAAAAAGACGAAAAACAGGAGTTCAAAACCGTAGCGCAGTATCCGAAAGGTTCCGAGTTGCATTATGTGACGTGGGAACAGGCTGTCGAGAATCTGAAATTCTATATCGGTGAACTCCGTCAGTCGTTTTTCACACAGTTGCAGTTGCCGGACTGGTCGTATGAAAGCATGAAAACGACGCCCATGTCCGGCGAAGCCAGGAAACAGATGTTTATCGACGCGCAGTTGAAGGTGAAGGATGAAAGCGGGCGGCTGCTGGAAATGCTCGACCGTGAGGTAAACGTTATCAAGGCATTTCTTAAAATCATGATGCCGCAGCGGGCAAAAGATATTGACACGCTGCAGGTCGAAACGGTGATAACTCCGTTTACTGTCAGCGACGAAAAGGAAACTGTCGCCAATCTTATGGCGGCAACCGGCGGAAAGCCGATTATGTCGCAGCGCGAAGGCATTGAGATTCTCGGCCGGAGCGCCGACCCTGACGAAACGCTGCGGCAGATACGGGAAGAAAGCAGCCTGGATGCGTTTGAACAGACGATTTGACTGGCATGTGGAAGAATATTTTAATCCTGTTGATTGCTCCGGCAGTGCTTATCAGACATAAGATACTGACGATTCGGAAGAATCGGGCTGTCAAGAGAGCGGAAATGCGGTCGGGGCAATGTCACAGAGATGTACATGTATTTCAAATCGGCAGGAGATTTGAAATCGGTACACGGGAAGAACTGCGCCGGATGAACAGGGTTGGGGGCAAGCATTTAAGGCGCGTAACCAAATCCCGCCTGTTCGATTTTGATTACCGGAACAGTATTGTTTATACGGCTAAATACAAAAACAGTTAAAAAGCAACAGATATGACGTCAGTTTACTTGAACGAAGAAAAAACAAAAATTCAATTCCATCACAAAATGGATATTGAAGGAGAATATATACCCTCTGCCGGTAACTTTGTTGTGCATGAAAAAAGAACATTCAAAGTTTATTCAACAGTGCACAATTTCGATACCGGGATAATTTCAATAAACGCATTGTTAACCGGCGATGTTGAACCCTGTAATGGTGAAGGAAAAGAAGATAAGGCTTGACATGTTCCTGTGTGATATTCACATAATCATAACAGATGACCCGAATAAATGCGTGGATGATATGCGACTTCGGCAATACTGTTCGGATTCGCCGGAGGAGGATTTAGCCAAAGTCTGCGACGGGTTTGTTTTCCAAAAGAATAAATCCGATTACTATGTAATGTTGCCGCCGGTCGCTCTGTTTGGAACAATAGCGCACGAAAGCGTACATTTAATCGGCAGGATTTTCCGGGACAGAGGACAGGACGCCGATTACGGGAATGATGAGGTGTTTGCATATTTTGTCGGTTGGATTGCCGGAATAATAAATGATTTTATAAACAAAGTTTTTCCGTGTTTCAATGCCCAAACCGAATAAATACGACGCTCAGCATCTTCGCAATCTTGGATTGACCGAGCGTCAGATTGAAAAGATTTACGACACGGCTGTCAGGGAAGCCGCCGCCATCGGCGCGTCCATCGATGAGACAGACCCGGAGAGACCGTTTTCGTTCTCCGACTATCCGCAGACGAAAGCCCGTATCGACAGGCTGATTAAAGGGCTTCAAAAGAAGGTGGAGACGGTGATTGCGGACGGTTCGAAACTGGCATGGGAACTGTCGGACGCGAAAAACGGCGCCCTGTTAGACCTGATTTTCGGAGAGAGCAAAAACAGACTGACAGACGAACAGAAAGCCAGATATTTAAACAACAGCGACAAGGCGCTGGAGGCGTTTCTGGAGCGCAAAACAAACGGTCTGAACCTGTCCGACAGCGTATGGAACTACTCCAGCCAGTTTAAGACTGAAATTGAGATGGGGCTGGACGCAGGCATCCGCGACGGGCTTTCGGCGGCGGAGATGGCGCGCGACCTGAAGCAGTATCTCCAGGAGCCTGACAGGCTGTACCGGCGTTTCCGGTACGGAAACCTGGAAGACGAAAAAGCCGAAAAGGAAAAAGCCGCGAAGGAAGGCCGGAAATACACGCCTCCAAGAAAATGGAAGCGGCGGGTATTCGACGAAAAAACAAAGAAATATAAATTCGAGGATGTAGATATTAATGCATATAAGCCCGGTCGCGGCGTGTACCGCAGCAGTTACAAAAACGCGCTCCGTCTTGCCCGTACCGAAAACAACATGGCCTACCGGACAGCCGATCATATCCGCTGGCAGCAACAGGATTTCGTTGTCGGCGTAGAGATACGCCTGTCGAACAACCACACGCTGAACGGGAAACCGTTTACGGATATGTGCGACGTCCTGCAGGGCGCGTATCCGAAAGATTTCAAGTTTACGGGCTGGCATCCGGCATGTCGCTGCTTTGCCGTTCCCGTCCTGAAAACGGTAGATGAGTTGCTGGCCGACGAAGAACTGATCATGAACGGGGAGGAACCGTCGTCGGAGAGCGTGAACGGGGTGCGGGACGTGCCGGACGGGTTCAAACAGTGGATAAGCAGCAACAGAGACAGGATTGCGAAAGCTGAAAAGGCCGGGACGCTGCCGTATTTTATTAAGGATAACAGGGATGCCGTCGATTCTATTAT
>JAIRLL010000302.1 GCA_031259505.1 Tannerella sp. | reverse complement strand
GGCGCGAAGCTGTACATCACAGCCGGCAGTCGCGACGTCCGCGCGACGGTCTACACCCTCACGGGCATGCCTGTGAAGACGCTCCGCGTCGCGGCAGGCGAAACGGCGACGGAAACGCTGCCGACAGGCGTATATATCGTCGTGCCGGATGACGGGGGCGCGCGGAGCAAGGTGTTTATCGGGAGCTTCTGACGCCTTTTCGGGAATCGCGGCCACACGGAGACACGGAGGACACGGAGGGGAAACCTTCGCGTTCTCCGTGTCTCTTTTTTATACTGTATGCGGGATGATCCCGTCACTGGCTGCATGGCGACGCGGCAATCCGGCGTCGTGCATCATCCTGGATTGCTTCGGGCTACGCCCTCGCAAAGAACGGAGCGTAATCCGCGTCTTTGCGAGGCACGAAGCAATCCAGCAAGCTCACAGTAAGCAGATAACGAAACATGTCACTGGTAACAGAGCGAAGCAGTCCGGACGTGTCATTTTTTTCGTCCGGTTGAAAACTGTTTATACTGCCAGAAACAGCGAAGCCGGATTTCAGCGGATTTGGCCGAAACGGGCTGTCAGGCTCAAAAGTTAAAACGCTTCCAGCCCGCTGTTTATGTCCGCAATCAGGTCTTCGGTTTCTTCCAGACCGGCCGAAAAGCGGATAAGGGTATCTTCGATGCCGATTATCTTTTTCGCTTCGGGCGGGAAAGTGCCGTAGATGGTTGATTCGGGATGAATTGCCAAAGTCTTGTTGTCGAAAAGGTTTGTTGCCCGCCTGATGAGTTTCAGGGCGTCCATGAACTTGTAGCAGGCTTCTTTCGAGGCAAGTTCGAAGGTGAACATTGCCCCCGGATTGCCGGTGAACATTTTGTCCGATAAAGCTTTATAGGGCGACGAGGGCAGTTTCGGATAATTTACCTTCCGCACTTTGGGATGATCCGAAAAGTATAGCGCCAGGTCGTAAGCCGTTTGCGACATCCTCCTGTATCGCACGTCGAGCGATTCCATACCCAAAGCCTGCTGGTAAGCCGTATCGGGCGACATGCATGCGCCCACGTTGCGGCCTATCTCGGAACGCAGTTTGAAGGCAAAGCGCGAGAGTCCTTTCACCTGTGGCAACAGGCCTATTCGCCTGTTGTTCGACCAGTCATGGGCGCCATAATCGACGATTGCGCCGCCTATGCCCGTGGCTCCGCCCGAAACATATTTCGTCGTGGATACGATTTCGACATCCACACCGAACCGGCGGGCATCGAAGCCGCACCAGGGGATAATGGTCGTGTCGATAATCATTGGCACATGCCTGCTGCGAAGAATCCCGGATATCTCGGACAGGTCGGCGATTTCCATGTGCGGATTGGTGATGAGTTCGGCGAAGAATGCGCACGTGTTGTCGTCGACGGCGGCGGCAATTTCCTGTAAATTACCGGTATCGACAAAGCGTACTTCCACGCCGAACGCCGAGAGCGTGAATTTGAGAAACGAATAGGTGTTACCGAAAAGATGTGGCGAAGCGACAATGTTGCTTCCGGCATAAGCTATTGCAAGAAAAGTGTTTGATATGGCCGCCATCCCCGAAGCCAGCGCCATCACGTGTTCGCCGCCCGAAGCGGCTTTTATTTTGCGTTCGAGGTTGGCAACCGTGGGATTGGTGATCCGGGAATAGGTGTGGGCTTCTATCCGGTTCTGAAAAGCGGCGGCAATCGTTTCCGAATCGGGAAATTCGAATGCCGCATTGCGGTATACCGGCATGTTAATTGCCCCGTATACATCCTGCCCTGCAAATTCGCAGCCGATAATCCTGGCTGAAAATGATGACGGACAGCCGCCTTCGTCCTGTTGTTTCGTTGTATTCATAATCGTTTCTTCTGACATGCTCTTTATTGTTTTCAGAGGTGCAAAGATAGTTTTTTTATTTAGCGGGAACACGGCAATAAAAAAAGAAAAAATATGTCGCTGAAAAAAAAGATGCACCTTCCGGCGCATCTTCCTTCCAATCCCTTTCATTTGTAACTTCTTGCTCTCTTTTCGTTTCCTTTATTTTCCCATTGATTCTTACGCGTTTTCCACTACAGTTTCGAGGATTGTTTCTCCGGCAGGTTCAACTTTCGCGGTTTCGACAACTGCCTCGACGGGCGTTTCCGTCCGGGGATTTTCTACCGTTTCGGCAGTAAAACCTTTTACCGAAACATAGGAACGGTTGTTTTTCCCTTTGCGGAAAATCACTGTTCCGTCAATCAGCGCATAAATCGTATGATCCTTACCCAGACCTGTGTTTTGACCGGGGTGATGCCTTGTTCCTCTCTGGCGAACAATGATATTTCCCGCTTTGGCTCTTTCGCCGCCAAAGAGTTTTACGCCCAATCGTTTACTTTCCGATTCGCGACCGTTTTTCGAACTGCCGACTCCTTTTTTATGTGCCATGTTCTTTTACGTTTTTAATGTTAAGCCACAATTTCTTTAATACTCACTTCGGTGAACTGTTGACGATGGCCATTCAGTTTGCGATAGCCTTTTCTTCTTTTCTTGTGAAAAATCAACACTTTATCACCTTTTACCAATGGAGAAAGCACTTCGCATACCACTTTCGCGCCTTCGATGGCAGGCGTTCCTACCTGCACTTCACCATCCGCGTCTACCAACAACACCTTGTCAAATTCAACCGTGGCGCCACTTTCGACGTTCGGGATGTGATGAACAAACAATTTTTTTCCTTGTACGGCCTTAAACTGCTGGCCATTAATTTCTACTATTACGTACATCTGTTTCAATCAATAACAGGTTATGTCCCGGAGGCGGATTATTTCTCTGTCAATCGCTTCTTTGCCCCCTAAGGAATCAGGGTGCAAAAGTAGTACTTCTTTTTAGTTTGTGCAAATATTTGTCTTCTTTTTTTATTCGGCTTCCGAATTTCGCTAATCAGCCACACATGCAGACGACGGGCGTCGGTTTTTTGCCGATGTCTTGCTTTTTTCATCGACCGTTTAGCGCCATCTTTCCAATACCGGCCAGATATTTCCCGTCCACCTCGTCGAATCCGTTCAGCCGGTCGCTGTCCACGTCGAGGACGGCGATGATGTTTTCGCCGTCGAAAAGAGGGACAACGATTTCCGATTTCGAGGCGGAACTGCAGGCAATATGTCCGGGAAACTGCTCGACGTCGGGCACAATCACCGTTCGCCGTGTTTTCCACGCCGTGCCGCAGACACCCCTGCCGAAAGAGATCCGCGTGCAGGCGACAGGTCCCTGAAACGGCCCCAGGACGAGTTCATCCCCTTTGACAAGGTAAAATCCGACCCAAAAGAATCCGAACGCCTGCTTCAGTGCGGCGGCTATGTTTGCCATGTTGGCAATCCGGTCTGTTTCGTTTTCGGTCAAACTGCCGATTTGCGGCGCAAGAGACCTGTACATCTCTTCCTTCGACACATTGCGGAGTATCACAATATTTTCAGCCATAATCCTGAATTTTGAATCAATACCATTTGAACAGCCGCATCCCGATGGCAAAACATATCACTCCCGCCAGCGAAAGCGAGGCCGACGGCATCAGGATTTCCATCCATCCGCCTCCTTCGTTAAAGATGCTTCTGAAACCGTCGGCAAGGGCGGTGAGGGGAAGGAGTTTTATGACGCCGATGCTCCACTCCGGAAAGTTGTGGTAGCTGAAAAAGACGCCCGACAGGATCAGCATGGGCATCTGTACGGCGTTGATCCATCCGTTGCCCACTTCCGTTTTGGCCGTACGGCTCGATATCAGCACGGCGATGCCGGTAAAGGCTACATTGCCGGCAAGGAACAGCGCTGTCAGCGCTCCGATGCTTCCCTGTATCACGACGCCGAAGATCAGCCACATGGCAAGGATGATGATGACGGCGTCGACAGCGTTCATCATGATGCGGACGAACATCATGGCCACAAGCAGATTCGTTTTCCGCATCGGCGTAGCTACCATGCGCCGCAGGAGTTTTTGCGAACGCCGTTCGATAATCGTGTAGCTGATGCCCCACAGGATGTCGGCCATAATGCCGAAAGCG
>JAIRLL010000380.1 GCA_031259505.1 Tannerella sp. | reverse complement strand
GCATCTTTCAGGATGTCGACGGATTCGATGTCGTTCGGGTTGATGTCCACCAGACTGCCGCGATAGATAATCCCGTCCAGCACGATGAGCGGCGAAGTGCTGCCCGAGATGGAATTGCGACCGCGAATGGAAATGGAAGGATCGCTTCCGGTCGTATTGCCAAGAACAGGGCGATCCTGAATAAGCGCAACAGTAAGCCCGTAGCGGGCGGCGGAAACAGCGGAACAGATTCCGGCAATACCACCGCCGACAACGACGAGGTCGAAATGCTCTTTAAATTCCGGCGTTTCGGGGAATCCAAGCAGTTGCCGGCGCATTTCGGCAAGCGGTTTCGGTTCGTTGGCCGGAACGAATTTTTTGTCGCGGGAAAACAGAACCGCATCGCACCGTCCTTCAAAACCGGTCAGATCGTGCAGGGCAATTTTCGTCGTCCTGCCGGTAATTTTGGTTGTTCCGCCGTATTGCCAATGCCATTCGGCTTTTTCTGTGCCGAAAGTTGTTTCAAGTGGTTTACCGTTGACGAGCAACTGGAATTTTCCCGGCGTCCCGGGCGCCTTCCATTCGGCAACCCAATCCCGTGTCCGAACCCAAACGCGGTAAGTTCCCGGAGCGAGTTTCAATTCCGTTACAGCGTCCTTTACAGGGATGCCGAGACCGTGAGCCAAAAGAAACGGCGAACCCATCTGATCCATGAATTGCGTATCGTGTCCCCAGCCGCCATAATCGGTAAAATGCTCCGCTTCGACCAACACCGTTTCAGGTGTTTGCTGTCCGTAACCGTATAACGAAACGGTTGCCATCAGCATAAAAATGTACAGTTTTTTATTCATGATTTGTTATTTATTTTATTTCCGGTTCCTTTCAGCCGACTTTCCGTACTGAAGCAACAAAGTTACGAAAAGAAACAAGATATACGCTCTTTTGTTCTTTTTCATCTGCTATAATTATTAGAATACTGCTTATCCCTGGTTTTAGGGATAAGCAGTGAAAATAATTCATTGTTAATATCCTTCATTTTGTGAAAGGTTACTATTGATTAAAATATCCTTCGACGGAATAGGCCACAAATATTGTTTGCTCTTATCGAAAATAAGTACCGTAAGTCGTTTGATTAATCCCTTGTCATACATACTGTCAAAGTTAGCGATTCCGTCATCGTCAATAGACGGCGTTTCGGGAAAAAACCATAATCCCGGTTTTACTACTTTCTCCCTTAATTCCGCTACATCCAACATACCGTAACGTGGTTTGTTCAGCGCTTTTTCGGCCAGCCGCCACCGGATAAGATCCATGTACCGCAAATTTTCAAATGCAAATTCCATCCGGCGTTCGATACGCAACGCCTTACGCAGTTCCGCCTGGTTCATTGTCGTGACGGCGGGATACCTGTCTGTGGCGCTTACATCCACGCCGTAAGCCCTTGCCCTGACCCGGTTGATAGCGTGGAGTACAGATTCGTCCGTCTCGCCCAGTTCGATCTTCGCTTCCGCATAGATAAGCAATACATCGGCATAGCGGATAATGATTTTATCCGGATCAATATTATAACTGTTCTTCGTCCAGTCTTCATCCATGCCTTTTTTCAACGCTATGCCGTTATAGGACGCATATTGATTATTGGCGCGCGTATCATTATTAAGTTGATACTGGCCTGTATTAAAATTCAATATTTGCAACGAATCGGGATGAGGCTGATACATAACACCCAGATGCTCCGTCTGAAATTCCACGCAGGTGTATGCACAGCGCGGATCCCTGTTTTTGAACGGATTCCGTGGATCGAACAGCGACGACTCGTCAATCGGTTTCCCGTCCGTACACAGGAAAGAGCAGAACAATTCCCAACTGGGACCCGCACCATTCCAACCGCCCAAGGTAAGGGGAACCTCCCACTGAACAAATACAGAGACGCCAAACGCAATGGATCGGGGTAACAGGAAAACGGATTCCTCCGCATTCTTCGTACTGACTAAGAAGAGTGACGGGAAATCGGCATGCAGTTCATAGACGCCTAAGTTCATACATGCCTCGGCAGCAGTTTTGGCCGTACTCCAGTCTTCCATGTACAGGGCGATACGCGCTTTCATTGCCAGCGCGGCGCCCTTCGTCGGATATTGTGCCGTGTTGCTTCCGTAGGATTCGGGCAGATGCGCGACGGCATAATCATAATCCTCATAGATATGCTTCAGAATTTCTGCCTTGGACGTCCGCCCCATCTGAAAGGCTTCGTCCAGCGATAACGGCTCGGTATAGTAAGGCACATCGCCCCAGCGTGCAATCAGGTAAGCATAGTTTGATGCACGTGCAAACCGGATAACGCCTTCGTAACGCTCCAGCGTCGCCACCGCGATTTTCCCTTCCATGCGCGTAAAATTACTTAACAGCGTATTCGCGCGGCCAATGGCCCTGTATTGATTCAGCCACCGCGCGGCATTATCGCTCCATTCGCTGGTGATGGAACCGTTGGTAATGGGTACTAGACTTTCTCTGCGAATATAATCGTCCGTCCATTGATTATCATCCATCGGCCAGAAAACATCGCGAAACAAATCGTTAACAGACATGGCAATCTCTTCTTCCGTCGAATACCAGCTACTGCTCGACCCTTCCGAGAGCGGATTCAGATTCAAATCGTTACACGAGCTCATCAGGAGCGTTGCGCAACTAATCATCCAATATTTCAGACTTTTCAAATATAATTTTTTCATATTGCTTTACTTTTAAAATTTCACGGATATTCCAACTAAATAAGAGGCAGTAATCGGATAGGTATCACCCGAGCGTTCCGGGTCCCACCCCTGCGGATAATTACTCAACACAAACAGGTCGGACGCATTGACATAAACACGCACTCCCTGCAAATAAACTTTATTGGCCCATGCCGAAGGAATCGTGTAACCAAGACCCAGGCTCTTTAACCGGAAGTAGGCGCCGTTGAACATCCAGTAGTCGGACATGGCGAGATTATTTCCGGGGTTTGAATACGTCAAGCGTGGATATTTGGCCGCTAAATTTTGTTCGACCGTATTGTAGTTGCTGTAATACTTGCCGTCAATGAAAGCAGGGAAGTTCCCATAACTGCCTTCCAGCGAATTAACCATCTGGGAAGTGTATCGTACATTTTGCTTGCCAACGCCCTGGACAGTGATTCCCAAATCAAAATTCCTGTAATCCAGCCGGATGTTTCCGCCAAACATATAGCGGGGCAATGAGCCGCCCAGCAATACCTTGTCGTAGTCGGCATTCACGATTCCGTCCGGCGTCCCGTCCAGGCCGTCAATATCTAAATATTTCACATCTCCGGGCTTGGCGGAATTGCTTATTTTGGCAGCGATGGCCACATCGTCGGCCGTCTGGAAAAGGCCGTTTGTACGGTAGCCGTACCATTCGTTAAACTCGCTGCCTTCGATTTTAATCTGGTCTCCGAGAAACTCAGTGCCGCCCAGATCGCCCATCACCGACTTGAAGTCGGACAGATTGAACGAAACCGAATAGCCCAGTTCGCCGGCGCGGTCTTGCCACGCGGCATTGATTTCCCAGCCGGTGGTGTACATCTGTCCCGTGTTCTGGTCGGGATTATCGAATCCCATGTAAGTTGGGATTTGCAACGCCAGCAACATGTCGCGAGTCGTTTTCCTGTAATATTCGCCCGTAAACTGCAACCTGTTATCAAGGAAATTGGCATCCACTGCGAGGTTGTAACTGCTGGTCGTTTCCCACGAAATGTCGTTGATGACGTACTTGGCTTGCGCGGCCGTCTGTTTGGATACGACGGTTGATCCCTGATAGAAAAGCGCATTGGCAAACGAAATCGTCGCCTGGTAGGGATAGTTGCCGATACGCTCGTTACCGAGGCTGCCGTAGGAAGCTCTCAATTTCAGGAATGAAATCGTCGGGTTGTCTCTCAGGAACGATTCTTCCGTCAGCACCCATCCGGCCGATACCGACGG
>JAIRLL010000217.1 GCA_031259505.1 Tannerella sp. | reverse complement strand
TGCCTTCGCCGGCCGCCGCCGCACTGAACTGCGAGATCGATGCCGGCCATGCCGAACGCTTCGGCGCGCTGCCTGTCCGGTCTGCCGGCGGCCGCATCATTCCGGTAAATACGTTCTCGTCCGAGATTCTGCGCAAACTTCACAAAAAGACACGAATAGGCAAACTGGATTCCGACCGTTTCCTGCTGAGCGTGTTTGCCATACCTGAGATGTGGTCGTATGTGCCGTTCATCGCTTATTCGAACGGTGAAATAGCAGCCACTTTCGGATTGACGGAAAAATACTGCGCCTATGCAGAAGTATTTAATGAAGACGGGAGTTACAAACTGCAGGAAAAACTGGATGCCGCCTATCAAAAAATGCCGGCAGGGCGGAACGCCTTCGACAGGGACATTATCAAGCTGGACGAGAAGATAAACATCTTCCACCAGTTAATCAATTATCAATTACTCAACATATTTCCCGACGCGACCGATTCTCTGCAGAGATGGTATGCTCCGGGCGACGATTTGTCGGTGTTTTCGGGGCTGGATTCGCTGTTCGTTTCGCGTATTTTTTTTAGTTACATATACGAAGTCCGCTATGCATTGACGTCGAGTGAATGGACGAAGGCAAACGAACTTGCAGAGATGATTTCGACGTATCAGCACAGGCGAAGCCGGGGCGCGGAACTGGACGACAGGAAGATAGCATTCGAGTTGAGGTACAACAGGCTGGCGCCGTTTCAATGGTGCAGAACCGGTTATCTGTCGCTGGGCGGATTGATGCTGGTGTTTTCATTTTTTCTGTTTTTCAGGGATAAACGTGGAATTCGAATCGCCGTAAGGATATTGAGTATCATCGTGGCGCCGATATTTCTTCTGCACATGCTTGGAATGGTCATGCGCTGGCAGATAGGCGGGTATGCGCCATGGAGCAATTCGTACGAAACGATGGTCTACGTGGCATGGGCGGTGGCGGTTGCAGGGATGCTGTTCTCGAAACGCAGCCCGATTACGTTTGCCCTGGCCATATTGTTTGCCGGAATCATCCTGTTTGTTTCAAGTCTGAGCTGGATGGATCCGCAAATCAATCCGTTACCGCCAGTCCTGAAATCGCCGTGGCTGATGTTTCACGTGGCCGTTCTGATGGCGGCATACGGGTTTTTCGGGATCGGTTTCCTGACAGGATTGAACAGTCTGGTGATTATGAGTATGATTCGAAAGAAAGAACCGGAACGGTACGCCCAGTCGCTGAAGGAACTGAGCGTCGTCAACGAACTGTCGCTGTGGATAGGGTTGATACTGATGGCGACCGGCACGTTTATGGGCGCCGTGTGGGCGAACGAATCGTGGGGACGCTACTGGGGCTGGGACCCGAAAGAAACGTGGGCGCTGATCACTATCGTTGTGTATGTGATGGTGACACATCTTCATCTGCTTAAAAAACAATACAGTCTGTGGCTGTTCAATCTTTGTTCGGTCGTTGCCTTCGCGTCTGTCCTGATGACCTATTTCGGCGTAAATTATTTTTTAAGCGGACTGCATTCTTATGGAGGAAATGAAAGTGCGGGTGGAATATCTGTCTATCTTTACGCAGCCCTGTTCGCAACGGTTCTGCTGGCGATATTGGCCAGGAAAGGAAAAGTATTGAAATGAAATAAATGAAATAATAACAATAAAACGCAAACCTATGAAAAAGAGACTTTGTTTTTTGCTGCCGTTAATCTGTGCGGTTGCTTTTGCACAGGAAGAAAAAAATGTGACGAAACTGTATGGCACAGTTCCACTGGAAGTGATTGAACCGTTTGAGGTGGATACGGTCGGCGCGGACGGAGAAAAAAGAACTGCCGAAGACCTGCTGAAACTCCGCCTGACGCTGCCGCCGCAAACAGCCTTTGTGAAGGGATACGAGGCGGATACGAGTGGTTTTTTTCATCTTGAAACGGTGGCCGGAAAACCGTCCGTGCAACTTGTTTCATTTTATGTACATGCCGACGGATACGGCAAGGCGAAGATGGAAGCGACATCGCCCGGCATGATGGAAATATATGTAGATGGCGAACTTGCCACGTCGAAAAAGACTGCGGAAGCGTCGCTGTCGCTTGCCGGGGCTGTGTCGGCGGAACTGAAACCCTATCCCGGGGCAAGCCGCGTCATCATCAAGCTGCTGACTGAAAACGGACATGAGGCGGCGTTGAAAATAAAAGTCTCGGACGGGAAAACCGGCGCGGCGCGGAATCTTTCTGTCACCGAATCGCCCAAACGCCGCATGACGCTGGACGACGCCATCAGGGGCAAGCGCGTTTCGAACATATCCGTTTCGTCCAAAGGGAACTATGTCCTTATTTCGTATACGTGCAATCACGGCGAAAAGTCGGACGGGTCGACCGAGCTTTACTGCGTGAAAAACGGACGGCGCGTATGGATAGACAGAGACCGCCAGAAGCAGCAACTCCAGTGGATGCCGGCGTCCGAGAAGCTTTGTTACGTTTTGAAGGAAGGAACGGCGGCGCACCTCGTTTCCATTCATCCCGAAACGCTTGAAGAAACGGTGACCGCGCGCGATATTCCCGACGAACGCATCACGCTTTCGCCCTGCGAAAAAGCCTTTTACTACACCAGACCGCCCCGTGCGCGCGGCGAAAAAGACGGCGACGTTTTCCGCCTGCATACACTGACAGACCGTAGCGGCAGGAAGCCGGCGCACGCTTTTATCTACCGCTACGATCAGCAGACGGGACAGACGCGCCAACTGACCTTCGGGGCGCATTCCACCTACCTGAACGACATCAGCCGCGACGGACGGTTCATACTGTTTTCCGTTGCGGACGAGACCATCACTGAACGCCCTTTCTCCACGCGCTCGACGTTTCGCCTGAATATCGAAACCATGCAGACCGATACGCTCTGGAAGGATGAAAAATATGCTTCGGGCGCCAGTTTCTCGCCCGACGGAAAGCATATCCTGATCACCGGTTCGGCGGAAGCTTTCGGCGGAACGGGTCTGGATATCGACGAGGGGCAGACGGCCAATCTCTATGATACGCAGGCATTCATCATGGATCTGGAAACAGGGAAGATAACGCCCGTCACGAAAAAGTTCAACCCGACAATCCAGCAGGGCGTCTGGCACGAAAACGGACTGATATATTTCAAGGCAGAAGATGAAGATCGCGTAAAAATATATACGTACAGGACTTCGGACGGGAAGTTCGCCGCCGTACCGACGCAGGAGGATGTAGTAGAGCAGTTCGACGTCGCACGGTTTGCCCCCGTCATGGTCTATTACGGCGTAAGCGTTTCAAATTCAACCCGCGCCTACTGCCTCAGGCAGTCGAAGTCGACGGCGCCGCCCGTTCTGATTGCCGATCCTTACGGCGAGCATCTGGAGGAGTTGTTGCTGGGTGAAGTAAAAGACTGGTCGTTCGTCAACTCGGACGGTATCGAGATCAAAGGCTACTATTATCTTCCACCCGGGTTCGATGCGAACAGGAAATATCCGATGATAGTCAATTACTACGGCGGCACGTCGCCCATCGAACGGCGCTTCGAGAGCCGCTATCCGATGCACGTGTACGCCGCGCTGGGATACGTGGTGTATGTGCTTCAGCCAGGCGGCGCCACGGGTTTCGGACAGCGGTTTTCGGCCATACACGTGAACACGTGGGGAATCCGTTCGTCCGACGACATCATCGAGGGAACAAAGCGTTTCATCGAGGAGCATCCGTTTGTAGACAGCACGAAGATTGGCTGCATCGGCGCGTCCTACGGCGGGTTCATGACGATGTATCTGCAAACGCGCACCGACCTGTTTGCCGCCGCCGTTTCACATGCCGGCATCAGTTCCATAAGCAGCTACTGGGGCGAAGGCTACTGGGGCTATTCATACAGCGCGGCGGCAAGCGCCGACAGCTATCCGTGGAACAACAGAGACTTGTATGTCGAGCAAAGTCCTCTCTTTCATGCGGACAGGATAAATACTCCCATCCTGCTCGTCCACGGCACGGCGGATACGAACGTGCCGCCCGGCGAAAGCATCCAGATGTACACGGCGCTGAAAATACTGGGCAAAACGGCCGAACTCATACAGGTAGAGGGCGAAAACCATCATATCCTCGACTACAGAAAACGGCTGAAGTGGAACGAATCCATCTTTGCATGGTTCGAACGGTGGCTCAAGGGCGACGCCGACTGGTGGAACGAACTGTATAAATGATCGACGCCGTCGGGGAAAGATCCGATAAGCCCGGGTACGGGACAGGAAAGGAAGTTTTCTGAAAATGGCGACGTCGCCAACCGAAAAGTTTAGCTAAAAATTCGAAAAGTTATACCGAACTCAGGTTTATATATGTCCACGAATTACACGAATTTACACGAATTTTCTCATGTCAGTTCGTGTAAATTCGTGCAATTCGTGGACAAAGTAAATTTTGAAAATTATGGAATTATGTGAATACGAAG
>JAIRLL010000200.1 GCA_031259505.1 Tannerella sp. | reverse complement strand
AGCTATCTACAAAATGAAAATTAGAGGGCAATGGATTCAATCCGAAATTACAAAAAAAATGCAAAGGCTCTTCGCAAAAATTGATATAGACTACCTAACTTGAGCGGAGTTAGGGTTTTATCCGATTTTTTCCTTTGCTATCCAGTCGGGCAGTATGCACATAGTATGTACGTAAAAAACAAAAGAGGCTTACTTTTTATCGTAAGTCTCTGATTATCAAGTAGCGAGAGGGGGCTATGATCCCCCGACCTCATGATTATGAATCATGCGCTCTAACCGACTGAGCTATCTCGCCATCATCTTTTTTGCGGTGCAAAAGTAGCACATAAAGGTTAGGCCAAACCTAACCTTCTAATTTTCAATCTGTCGGGATGACAGGATTTGAACCTGCGACCACACGCCCCCCAGACGCGTACTCTACCGGGCTGAGCTACATCCCGTTTTTGCGGTGCAAAGATACAGGTTTTGCAGCAATTGACAACAACGTAATGCCTGTTTTTTTTCTAAAAGATGACATTGCGGTAAAAATCAAGCGATTCCAGAGTCAATTTCTTGTCCGTTTCCTGATCAATCCTAACCTCTCCGATGCCTGAAAGCAGCGTGAAGCGGATAATGCCGTTTTCATTTTTCTTATCGTGCGTCATGCATTCATACAACTTTTCGAAGTCGTGACAGTCGAAAACGAATGGCGGATAGTATGTCTTGATGAAGTGAATTGTCTGCCGCATCGTCTCCGCGGGAAAACCGCAGCGCTTGTGCGAAAGAAACAGTTCGCTGACCAATCCCGCGGCTACGGCATGACCGTGTAGCAGAGGGCGTTGTTTCTCGAACGAAAGACTTTCGTAAGCATGTCCCACCGTGTGTCCGAAGTTCAGCGCCTTGCGGAGGCCTTTCTCATACGGATCTTCGGCGACGATACGCGACTTCACAGCAACCGACTTCCTGACAATGCTGTCGAGCGTTTCCACATCAAGATTCTTGGCTGTCAACTCAAAGTTGAGCGTCCTGCACCAAAGCCCGGCAGCGCTGATCAGGCCGTGTTTAAGGATTTCTGCATATCCCGACAGAAGGTTGTCTCTGTCGAGCGTACGCAGAAAACAGCAGTCTATCATTACGCAGTCAGGCATGTGAAACGCGCCGATTTCATTTTTCAGACTGTTGAAGTTGATGCCCGTCTTTCCCCCGATTGCGGCGTCGACAGCCGCCATCAGGGTCGTCGGCACGTTCACCGTATGAATGCCGCGCTTGAACGAGGCGGCGGCAAAACCGCCCAGATCGGTGACCATGCCTCCCCCCAGATTGATAAGCAGCGACGCGCGCGATGCGCCTGTTTGCGACAGTATATTCCAGATATGCATCACTTGTCCGATCTCCTTGTGAATGTCGCCCGCCCTGATGACAATATGCGTGGCGCCGGCAAGAGCCGGGACGCAGCCGAGTAGCGGGAAACATACATCCTGCGTATGCGTATCCGTCAGCACGTATATTTTGTCATACCTGTTTCGAGACAGATACAAGGCCAGTTCGGTGGCAATATCCTTGCAGAAAACAACTTCATTCATGGGGCTGTCGGCAAAATCCGTTCATTTCAAACCAGCCGCTTCCAGTATGGACTCGATGGCTCTGTCGATGCCGTCCGCATTTTTTCCTCCGGCAGTGGCAAAATGTGGCTGACCGCCTCCGCCTCCTTCGATAAAATGCGACGCTCCTTTCACCAGTTGCGATGCGTTTAGTCCTTCTGCCACCAGTTCGTCGCTCAGCATCACCATCAACATGCATTTGTCTCGGTCCGTAATTCCTGCCACAAAACAGACTTTTCCATGATTCTCGTATTTTATCTGAAAAGCAAGGTCTTTGAATGCGTCGACAATACCGTTGCCCTTGAAAAGCAGCAGTTTCGTGCCGTTTCGTTCGACAGCCTCGTCCAGCAACCGTTTTTTCAGCGCGGCCACTTTTTCTTTCAAATAAGCAGTCAACTGCTTTTTCAGTTCGGCATTTTCTTCTATGGTCTTCGCGAGGCTTTGCGCAAGGTTCGGGACGTTGTTCATCAGCGCGCGCAACTCGCGAATGGTGTCCTGATGCTTGTAGAAGAATTTTTCCGCTCCCTGTGCGGTGACGGCTTCGATGCGCCGCACGCCCGCTGCAATCGAACTCTCTTCTACAATATACAGAGAACCTATCATCCCGGAAGAAGGGATATGCGTTCCGCCGCATAGCTCGACAGACGTTCCGAATTTCACGACGCGCACTTCTTCGCCGTATTTTTCGCCAAACAGCGCCATGGCTCCCATCTCCCGTGCCCGTGCGACAGGTATCGAGCGATATTCTTCCAGCGGGATATTTGCGCGAATCCGTTTGTTGACTAATTTTTCGACTTTGCGAATTTCTTCGGTTGTGAGTTTCCGGAAATGCGAGAAGTCGAACCGCAACGATTCGGGCGAAACGTATGAACCTTTCTGTTCGACATGCGTCCCCAGCGTTTCGCGCAGCGCTTCGTGTAGCAGATGCGTTGCCGAATGGTTGCATTCGCACTGGATACGTTTCTCCCTGTCTACTTTTACCGTGAATGGGGCGGTTACGTCTGCGGGCAGTGTTGCGACAAGATGTACGGGCAGATTGTTTTCGCGTTTTGTGTCGAGGATGGGGATATTTTCCGTATCGGAAACGAGCAGGCCGCTGTCGCCGACCTGACCTCCCATTTCAGCATAGCACGGCGTTTTGTCCAAAACGATTTGATACAGTTCCCTGTTCTTCTGTTTGATTTTGCGGTAGCGCAGAATCACGGCGTCGCACTCGAAGAAGTCGTAGCCGACAAACTCCGTTTCGCCGTTTTTCAGGACAATCCAGTCGTCCGTTTCGATTGCGGCGGCGTTTCGCGCGCGGTCTTTCTGCTTTTGCATCTCGACGTGAAAAGTTTCAATATCCACCTGCATGCCGTTTTCACGGAGGATAAGCTCCGTCAGGTCGAGTGGAAAACCGTATGTGTCATACAGCATGAAGGCGTCTGTTCCGCTCAATATTTTCCTGTTTGCAACTTTTGCTTCGTCCATCTTTTTTTCCAGCAGGCGAATACCCGTTTCGAGGGTATGCAGAAACGCATCTTCTTCTTCTTTCATCACCTTGCCGACAAGTTCCTGTTGGGCGGCGAGTTCGGGATAGGCGTCGCCCATCGTTTTTATCAGTGCGGGCAACAGTTTGTACATGAATGCTTCCCGGCGTTCGAGAAACGTGTAGCCGTAGCGGACGGCACGGCGAAGTATGCGGCGAATGACGTATCCTGCTTTTGCATTGGACGGAAGCTGCCCGTCGGTGATGGAAAATGCGATGGTGCGGATATGGTCGGCCACCACGCGCATGGCGACATCTTTCTGCCTGTCGGCGCCGTAGGCAAATCCAGTCATCTGCGCAATGGCCTGAATGACCGGCTGGAAAACATCCGTGTCGTAATTGGAGGTCTTTCCCTGCAACGCCATGCAGAGACGTTCGAATCCCATCCCGGTATCGATCACGCGGGCAGGCAGATTTTCGAGCGAGCCGTCGGCTTTGCGGTTATACTGCATGAATACGAGATTCCATATTTCGATTACCTGCGGATGGTTTTTGTTCACCAGCAAATGTCCCGGTGTGGCGGAGCGTTCGGCTTCGGAGCGGATGTCTATATGTATCTCGGAACATGGTCCGCACGGCCCCGCGTCGCCCATTTCCCAGAAATTGTCGTGCCTGTTTCCGTGGAGGATATGAGATGCCGGCAGGAACTGCGCCCAGTAGCCGGCGGCTTCGTCGTCGCGAGCAAGGTTTTCGGACGGGCTTCCTTCGAAAATGGTGGCATAAAGATGGTCGGGATTCAGCCCCAGTACAGTCACCAGATATTCCCATGCCCAACTGATGGATTCTTTCTTGAAATAGTCTCCGAACGACCAGTTCCCGAGCATTTCGAACATTGTATGATGATAGGTGTCGTGCCCCACTTCTTCGAGGTCGTTGTGCTTCCCGCTTACGCGCAGACATTTCTGCGAATCGGCTACTCGCGGATACTTCACGGGAACGTTCCCTAAAATAATGTCTTTGAACTGGTTCATACCCGCGTTCGTGAACATTAGCGTGGGGTCGCCCTTTATAACCATCGGGGCAGAAGGGACTATTTTATGCGCTTTTGACGCAAAAAACGATTTGAATGATTCTCGAATTTCTTTCGATGATAACATAATTTATGATTATAATGTACAAAACATTTTGCAAAAATAGGGCAAATAATTATATTTGCAAGCCTTTTTAGAATTGTTATTATAATGGGACTGTTTAAATCGAGGAAAATCTACTATTGCTACAACCCGAATACGCTCACTTACGAACGGGTGTATCCGTCGGCTAAAAAGCGTATTTTCGCTGTGTTGAGGCATCTTATCTCGGGTATTTTTATCGGAGGCGGGTTGTTCTACACCTTTTCGCAGGTGTTTTCGTCGCCGATGGAATCGATGCTGAGAAAGGAAAATGACCTGTTGCAGACGCAATACAACGTGCTTTCGTTGCAACTGGACAATGCCTTTGAAGTGCTGGACGACATACAGCAGAGAGACGAAAAACTGTATCGCGCAATTTTTCAGGCGAGGACGATTCCCGAATCCGTGCGCAAGTCGGGTTTCGGCGGCACGAACCGGTACGAATACCTCACGGGAATGTCAAATTCGGAACTGGTAATTGAAACAACGAAAAAGATGGATATACTAAAAAAACAGATGTATATTCAATCCAATTCGTTAGACGAACTGATCGAACTGGGCAAAAATCTTGAAGAGCGAAACCGCTGCATTCCGGCCATTCAGCCTGTTTCTAACAAGGATTTAAAACATACGGCCTCTGGCTACGGAATGCGTATCGATCCGATTTATCATACAAGGCGTTTCCATACAGGGATGGACTTCTCGGCGCCCGTCGGCACGGATATTTACGCTACCGGCGACGGCACGGTCGTATTCTCGGGCTGGCGGCAAGGCTACGGCAACTGCATCATCATCGACCACGGTTTTGATTTCAAGACGCTCTACGGCCATCAGATAAGAAATCTGGTACATGTGGGACAGCATGTCAAACGTGGCGAAATCATCGGATATGTGGGAAATACCGGACGATCGACAGGGCCTCACCTGCATTACGAAGTGCTTATCCGCGACAGGCATGACAATCCCGCCAAATATTACTTCAAAGACCTTTCGCCCGAAGAGTATGACCAGATGCTCAGGATTGCGGAAAATCACGGTCAGGTTATGGATTAACGTACAGTTGCATGGCGCTCAAGGAAATAAAAAACGTAAAACGCCACTATTCGATAAAGGAAGTCGCCCGGATGTTCAATGTGAACGAGTCTGCGTTGCGCTATTGGGAAACGGTATTCGACGAAATATCGCCCCGGAAAACACCGAATGGCGCCCGTTATTTTACGAAAGAAGACATCGACAATGTCCGTCTGGTTCATCATCTGGTGAAAGAACGCGGCATGACGCTCGACGGTGCACGCCGGAAACTCCGCGAAAACAGAGAAACAGCCGTCAATCATGAAGCCGTTTCCCTCCGGTTGAAGAAGGTGAAAAGCGAACTGCTCCTGCTGGTCGGGGCGCTGAATGACATCGAGCGGGGAAAATGATTCAAGGCGCACGCACAACGCGCAGCCTAAAAAAAGAAACCCCCATCGCTGCTTAAGGATAAGCGGGATGGGGGAAAAGTAAATATGAAGTACAAAAAACTAATAAACGTGCTCGTTCTGTTCCATTTCCGATTTATTTATCTTACGGAAGTCCAGCGCTCTCCATGCAAAGAAGATATATACCAGCACAAACGGGATCAGCAGCGAAACAATACTCATGGCCGTCAGCGTAAAGAGACTGGACGAACTGTTTTCGATGGTTAGCGAACTTTGCAAACCTTGCAGGTTGTCTGCCACCGAAGGATAATACGCCGTGTTGTTCCATCCTGCAATAAGCAGCAGCGCCAGCACAGTCAGCACCGTACCCGTACCGGCGAACCAAATGCCTTTACTATACTGTTTTTTTGAAAAGAGGGTGGAAAGTATCCCGAAAAGCACCAGTACGACACCCACAAGGAATACACCCAGCACGACCGGCATTTCCAGCAGGTTGAACAGATATTTATTGGGCGAAAGGAACACCTCTTTCGTCTCGGGATTGACGGCAAAACCATCTTGCAGCACAAGACGTACGACGAACGTCAGGAAAAATACGAGGAACAGAATCGTTTCAATCCACAGTTGTTTGCGCGATCTGGCATCTATTTCTTCATCCCGGATATTGTTGATGAAGTAGAGCAGCGCCAGCACGCGCGACAGGAAGAAAACAGCCAGCCCGAGGCATACGTTCCAGATATTGAGAGCGGCTTCAAGTCCGTGAAGTTGCACGCCGTGATATGTTGCCCACGAGGAGATCACCGGCATTCCCAAATCGGTAAGATTTGCCTTGTTTACGTAAAAATTTGCGCCGTTGAAAAACGTCCCGACAGCCGCACCAATCAGGATAGGCCCTAATATGCCGTTGAGAATGAGGAATATCTGATATGTCTTTTTCCCCAGCAGATTGCCTTTTTTCGACTGATATTCGTACGAAACGGCCTGCAGCACAAAGCAGAGCAATATCAAAATCCATACCCAGTAAGCTCCACCGAAACTGGTGGAGTAGAACAGCGGGAACGATGCAAAAAACGCTCCTCCGAAAGTAACCAGTGTGGTGAACGTAAATTCCCATTTCCGTCCGGTAGAGTTCAGCAGCATTTTCTGTTGCATTTCGGTTTTGCCGACAGTAAACAGAAGCGACTGTCCGCCCTGCACGAACATGAGGAACACGAGTATGGCTCCCAGCAGGGAGACTAATAACCACCAGTAGTGTTGTAAAAATGAATAGTCCATGATAATTCGGATTATAAAATTGTTAACTCTGCTCTTCCGCCAGTTCGGGACCTTTCTTGATCGCTTTGACCATTATCCGCACTTCGGCAATCAGCAGTATTGTGAATAAAATCAGAAACAGGAAGAAAGTGATCTGCACCGAAGAAGCCGCCAGCTTCGAGACGGCCGCATTGGTCGGCAGCAGGTCTTGAATAGCCCAGGGTTGACGTCCCACTTCGGCGACAACCCATCCCGCCTGTCCGGCAATGTAGGCCAGCGGTATCGACCACAGACAAATCCATTGCAGCCATTTGTGTTCGGCAAATTTCCTGCTCAGCAGGAGCGCTACAATAAACATTAATATAAAGTAGCCTCCCAGAATGATCATCACGTGAAACGAATAGAATACAAGCGGAACCGACGGAATCAGATCGCTCGGGTTGGCAATATATCCGTATCCGAAATAATCAAAGTTCTCTTTCAGCACGGCATCGTACTGCTGTGCCGCCGCATGGTCTTTGTCCTTGACGGCTTGACGGTAATCACTCAAGGCCTTTATCGCTACCTTGCCGCGGTCGATCTTTTCCTGAGCCGACAGGGCAATGCCCTGTTCTGTCGCGTAGCCGCCATCAATCAGGTCGGCGATGCCGGGCACATAAGAATTTGTATCCCAGTCAACCAGGAAAGACAGCATGTTCGGAAATGCAATTTTGAACAGGAACGGGTTTTCACTGTCGCTGTACTCTTTTTTTGCCGGATTCAGTGCGGCGATGCCAATCAGATCCACACCATTGCCGCCTTTGTACAGTCCTTCCATTGCAGCCAGTTTCATGGGCTGTTTGTCTGCCACCTGCTGGGCGGAGCCATGTCCCGTCCATAACAGCAGAAGCGACGACGCCAGTCCGAAAATCGCCCCGATCCGGATGCTTGCAAGGGCAAATTCGCGCTGCCGCTTTCTGAGCAGAAACCAACTGCTTACGCCAATCACGAACACGCCGCCCAGCACCCAGGCTGAAATCACCGTATGGAAAAACTTGTTGATGGCCATGGGCGACAATGCCACAGCCCAGAAGTCAACCATTTCGTTACGCACCGTATCAGGATTAAATACCATTCCTGTGGGATGTTGCATCCATGCGTTCGCCACGAGAATCCACAATGCAGACAGCGTCGCACCGGCCGTCGTGAGCCAGGTAGACGCCAGGTGCGCCTTTTTACTTACTTTGTCCCATCCGAAAAACATGATGGCGATAAACGTCGCCTCCATGAAAAAGGCTACTACGCCTTCGATGGCCAGCGGAGCTCCGAAAATGTCGCCCACAAACCAACTGTAGTTCGACCAGTTCGTCCCGAATTCAAATTCGAGGATAAGCCCTGTCGCTACGCCGATGGCAAAGTTAATACCGAACAATTTCATCCAGAACCGGGCGGTCTGTTTCCAAAAATCCTTTCCGGTCACCAGATACATTGTTTCCATCACCGACATGATGACGCCCAGCCCAAGCGTGAGCGGCACGAAAAGCCAGTGATAGGCAGCAGTGAGAGCAAATTGCGCTCTCGACCAGTCAATCAACGAAGAATCAATACTTTCTACCATGTTTTTTTATGTTTAAGGTGTATATATAGTGTAATAAAATTACTGATTTGCCGCCCGGTTTATCAGTTCGCTCGATACGTATTCTTCCTGTTCGGCACAAGTATCGAAACGGTTCAAATAGCGCGGGAAGAAAAAAATACGGAGCACTACAAACATAATGAACAACTTGATCAGGATAATCGCCCAAAGCGTTCGCCCCCAATCCATCGACCTGAATCCTTCAAGATAAAACCTGAATACTCTCACCGGCCAGGCAACCTTATTCGTCATATATCGTATCCTCCTAACTTTTTAAATCAAACATTATGTAAACATCATGTTTTCAGAGCATTGATCGGCATAGACGATTTTATCGGTCACTATATTCCGTCAACGGCTGCAACTTGATTTTGCAAATATACAAAACATTATTATTATATAATGCATAAAAATCTCGAAAATCAATTTTCCCCCGAAAATTAACAATCTTTCCATTTTTTGGCATTCCTTTCCGAACCTTTCCTGCCGTCGTTTTTTCTACTCGTACGACTGCCCGTTTTTTTTTGTATAGTTAAAAATGATTATTTTTGCGCACAAACACAGTTTTATATTTTGCCATTAATATCCGTTTTTTTATATTTGCAAGGGCAAAAAGAGCCTGTAATAGTATAACATATTAATTCACATAAAATTATTATTGCTATGTCAAACATTTCAAGAAGATCGTTCCTTCGACAGGGAGCAGCGGCAGCAGCCGCATTAACTATTGTACCGAGCAGTATATTAGGCAAAAGCCATGGATATACGGCTCCAACAGACAAATTGAATATCGCCGCGGTAGGTATCGGCGGTATGGGTAATGGAAACTTGAGAGCGGTGGAAAAAACGGAAAACATTGTCGCCTTGTGCGATGTGGACTGGAAGTATTCCAAGCCGGTATTCGACCGCTTGAAAGATGCGAAGCGGTATTGGGACTATCGCAAGATGTATGATGAACTGGGCAGTTCCATTGATGCCGTGATTGTGGCTACGGCCGATCATACTCATGCGCTTATTGCCGCCGAAGGCATGACGCTGGGCAAGCATGTGTATGTGCAGAAACCGTTGACGCATTCGGTATACGAATCCCGCCTGCTGACCAAACTGGCTGCAAAACACAAAGTGGCCACGCAAATGGGTAATCAGGGTTCGTCGGGCGAGGGTGTAAACCTTATCTGCGAATGGATCTGGAACGG
>JAIRLL010000134.1 GCA_031259505.1 Tannerella sp. | reverse complement strand
CGAAAAAGTGTTTAACGGTTAATTTTGAGGAGGAAGTATATTATGGCAACGATAAAAGTCAAGCAGATAAGAAGCAGAATCAAATGTCCGAAAAACCAGAAACTCATATTGGACGCTTTGGGATTGAAAAAGATGAATCGTGTAGTTGAACACGAAGCGACCCCTTCGATTCTGGGAATGATTGAGAAAGTGAAACACCTGGTTTCCGTGATTGAATAATAATTTTGAGTAAAAAAAACAATTGATATGAATTTATCCAATTTAAAGCCGGCAGCAGGATCTGTAAAAACCGGAAAAAGAATCGGCCGCGGCCCGGGTTCGGGTCTGGGTGGCACATCTACGCGAGGACACAAAGGCGCCAAGTCGCGTTCGGGCTATTCGCGCAAAAAAGGTTTTGAAGGTGGTCAGATGCCGATTCAGAGGCGTTTGCCCAAATTCGGTTTCAAGAATATCAGTCGGGTAGCCTATAAGGCAATCAATCTTTCCACACTGCAACAACTTGCAGACGAAAAGAATATAACAACGATTGGCCTGCAGGAACTGAGAGCCGCCGGATTTGTATCCGCGTCACACTTAGTTAAGATACTCGCCAAAGGCGAACTCTCGGCAAAATTAGATGTCACGGCGCATGCCTTTTCGAAAAAAGCCGAAGAAGCCATTGCGGCCGCAGGTGGTACGATTAATAAACTCTAAGATATGAGAGCTGTTGATACAATCAAAAATATCTGGAAGATAGAAGACCTCAGAAAACGTATCCTGACGACGATTACACTGGTGCTGGTCTATCGTTTGGGGACGTATATCGTCCTTCCGGGTATCGATCCCCAATCCCTCCAGGCATTGTCGGCTCAAACGAGCGGCGGGCTGATGGCATTGCTGGACATGTTCTCGGGCGGCGCATTTTCAAATGCATCCGTCTTCGCCCTGGGAATCATGCCCTACATCTCCGCATCCATCATGATGCAGTTGGTAGCCATCGCCATCCCGTCGTTTCAGAAATTGCAGCGCGAAGGCGAAAGCGGACGGAAGAAAATAAACCAGTGGACACGTTACCTGACAGTTATTATTCTCTTCGTGCAAGGCTGGGCATATATGGTCAATCTGGACATCCAGATGCGTCAGGTTGGAATAGTGATGGAAACCGGCGATATCTGGTTCAAACTCCAGTCCACAATCATCATGGCCGGCGGCAGTATGTTCGTCCTTTGGCTCGGCGAACGTATCACCGACAAGGGAATTGGAAACGGCATCTCGTTTATCATCATGATTGGTATCATAGCGCGCCTGCCGAGCGCCCTGTTTCAGGAGTTTATATTCCGCGTGGAAGAAGCGGGCGGCGGTCTGGTGATGTTCCTTTTCGAACTGCTCTTCCTGCTCCTCGTGATTGCAGGCGCTATTCTTCTGGTGCAGGGAACGCGCAAAGTATCGGTGCAATACGCCAAACGTATCGTAGGAAACAAACAATACGGAGGCGCACGGCAATATATACCCTTGAAAGTGAACGCGGCAAACGTGATGCCTATCATTTTTGCACAGGCCATCATGTTTATCCCCATTTCCATTGCAGGCTTCTTCAACCAGTCGGGCGAGGCAAGTCCGTTCATGTCGGCTTTTATGGATAATACGGGATTTTGGTATAACCTTGTATTTGCGCTGCTGATTATTGCGTTTACCTATTTCTATACGGCAATCACAATCAATCCGACGCAGATGGCCGACGATCTGAAACGAAACAACGGTTTCATACCGGGCATCAAGCCGGGAAAAGCAACGAAAGACTATCTGGACGAAATCATGAGCCGGATTACGCTTCCGGGCGCATTCTTTTTGGCCATCGTGGCCATCTTGCCGGCGTTTGCACAGATTGCAGGCATCAGCCAGGAGTTCGCGCAGTTTTTCGGCGGGACGTCATTGCTGATTCTTGTCGGCGTCGTGCTCGATACGCTCCAGCAGGTCGAAAGCCATCTGTTGATGCGTCATTACGACGGTTTGTTGAAATCCGGAAGGATAAAAGGACGTACTGGCTCGGTTTCGGCATATTGAAATAATGATATATCTGAAGACAGATGAAGAAATAACGCTGATGCGCGAAGCGAATCAACTTGTCGGCAAAACGCTGGGCGAGTTGGCAAAGCACATACGACCAGGCGTTACTACACTTTATCTGAACGGGATAGCAGATATGTTCATACGAGACCACGGCGCTGTGCCGGCATTTCTGGGGTATGGAGGATTTCCAAAGTCGATTTGCACATCGGTAAATGAGCAGGTCGTACACGGAATACCGTCGGCAGACACGGTTTTGAAAGAAGGCGATATCATATCCGTCGATTGCGGGACGGTATTGAACGGTTTTGTAGGGGATTCCGCCTATACGTTTTGTGTAGGAGAGGTTTCGGAAGAAACGAAAAAATTGTTGCGTGCTACAAAAGAAGCCCTCTACGAAGGCATCCGTCAGGCAACCGAAGGCCACCGGGTCGGCGACATTAGCAGCGCTGTGCAGACATACTGCGAGCAAAGAGGCTACTCGGTTGTCAGAGAACTTGTCGGACACGGTTGCGGACGCAAGATGCACGAATCGCCGGAAGTTCCGAACTATGGTCGCAAAGGATGCGGCCCGATGTTGAAAAGCGGCATGTGTATTTGCATCGAGCCGATGATCAATCAGGGAAGCAAAAACGTCGTATTCGAAAAAGACGGATGGACGGTGCGTACCAAAGACCGTAAAAACTCGGCTCACTTTGAGCATTGCATTGCAATACGCCCCGAAGGGCCGATGATTCTGTCGTCGTTCGAGTACTTGGAAGAGATAGTTGGAAAAGAAATATAAATATGGCTAAACAGGCTGCAATAGAGCAGGATGGCGTAATTGTGGAAGCATTGTCGAATGCGATGTTTCGTGTCGAACTGGAAAACGGTCACGAAATCACAGCCCACATATCGGGAAAGATGCGTATGCATTACATCAAAATCCTTCCCGGAGACAAGGTACGTGTCGAAATGTCGCCGTACGATTTGTCGAAAGGCAGAATCGCGTTCAGGTATAAGTAGTGAAAAATTAAAAACAGATATAACGATGAAAGTAAGAGCATCTTTAAAGAAACGGACACCCGAGTGTAAAATTGTAAGACGTGAAGGGCGTTTATATGTGATTAACAAAAAGAATCCCAAGTTCAAGGTTCGTCAAGGTTAATCCTGTTATGGTTTGAGTAATAATAATTATTAAATACTATGGCGATAAGAATAGTTGGTGTGGATTTACCACAAGACAAGAGGGGTGAAATAGCATTGACCTATATCTACGGTATCGGTCGGAGTGCATCTAACTCCATTTTAGCGAAAGCAGGCGTTGATAAGAATATCAGGGTCAAGGACTGGACGGACGAACAGGCCGCAAAAATCCGCGAAGTAATCGGAGACGATTACAAGGTGGAAGGTGACCTTCGCTCCGAAATACAATTGAACATCAAACGATTGATGGATATCGGCTGTTACCGTGGGATACGTCACCGTATCGGCTTGCCGTTGCGGGGACAGAGCACGAAAAATAATGCCCGTACCCGTAAAGGAAAGAAAAAGACAGTTGCAAACAAGAAAAAAGCTACTAAATAATTAATTGAAATGGCAAAAAAAATAGTCGCAGCAAAAAAACGGAAAGTGAAAGTCGATGCGTATGGACAAGCCCATATTCATTCTTCGTTCAACAACATTATTATTTCGCTTGCCAATGGCGACGGCCAGGTAATCAGTTGGTCGTCGGCAGGCAAGATGGGATTCCGCAGTTCGAAGAAAAATACCCCGTATGCCGCCCTGGTGGTAGCGCAAGACTGCGCCAAAGTGGCTTACGACTTGGGACTGCGCAAAGTGAAAGTGTATATCAAAGGACCCGGAAACGGACGCGAATCGGCGATCCGGACAATTCACAGTTCCGGCATTGAAGTAACTGAAATTATTGACGTGACGCCATTGCCGCACAACGGTTGCCGTCCGCCCAAAAGAAGAAGAGTGTAATTAAATTAAACAGAAAATGGCAAGATATACAGGCCCTAAAACTAAAATTGCCCGCAAATTCGGCGAACCCATATTCGGCGCAGACAAAGTGCTTGCGAAGAAGAACTATCCTCCGGGACAACACGGAAACAACCGGAAAAGGAAAACATCCGAATACGGCATACAGTTGAAAGAAAAGCAAAAAGCAAAATACACATACGGTGTGTTGGAAAAACAGTTCAGAAAAATGTTCGAAAAAGCTTCCCGCTCGAAAGGCATCACCGGTGAGGTGTTGCTGCAACTTCTGGAAAGCCGTCTGGACAATATCGTCTTCCGTATGGGTATCGCCCCGACGCGCGACGGCGCACGCCAACTGGTGTCGCACTGCCATGTCGTCGTCGACGGCAAGGTCGTGAATATCCCGTCGTATTCCGTGAAGCCGGGACAGATCATCGGAATCAGAGAGCGCTCAAAATCACTCGAAGTGATTGGAAATGCCCTCTCCGGCTTCAACCACAGCAAGTACGGATGGATCGAATGGGACCAGAATTCCATGAGCGGCAAGCTTCTTCATCTGCCCGAACGAACAGACATACCGGAAAATATTAAGGAGCAATTGATTGTAGAGTTATATTCTAAATAATGACCCCATGGCGATATTAGCATTTCAGAAACCCGATAAAGTATTAATGTTAGAAGCGGACAATTTCTATGGTAAATTTGAATTTCGTCCGCTGGAACCGGGCTACGGCATTACCATTGGTAACGCCCTGCGCCGAATTCTCCTCTCGTCGTTGGAAGGGTATGCTTTTTCGTCGGTGAAAATAGAAGGAGTAAGCCACGAATTTGCATCTATTCCGGGAGTACTTGAGGACGTCACGAATATAATACTGAACTTGAAACAAGTTCGCTTTAAACGTACGACTGATGAAGAGGAATCGCAAAGAATCTCTCTTGCCGTAGCGGATACCGAAGTCTTCAAGGCCGGCGATATTCAGAAGAAAATGGCTGGATTCGAAATATTGAATCCCGATCTGGTAATCTGCCATTTAGATCCGAAAGTATCGTTTCAGATGGACCTGACTGTCACGAAAGGACGCGGATATGTGCCTGCCGAAGAAAATGCAGACCCGGACAATCCCGATGTCAATGTGATTGCGATCGACTCCATTTTCACACCCATACGCAATGTGAAATATCTGGTCGAAAACTTTCGGGTGGAGCAGAAAACCGACTATGAAAAGTTGCTTCTCGAAATCACAACCGACGGTTCGATTCATCCGAAAGACGCCCTCAAAGAAGCTTCCAAGATATTGATATATCACTTCATGCTCTTCTCCGACGAAAAAATCGCCGTAGAAACGGTCGATATCGGCACCAGTGAAGAGTTCGACGAAGATGTACTGCGCATGCGCCAATTGCTCAAAAGCAAACTCTCGGAGATGAATCTCTCCGTGCGCGCCCTGAACTGCTTGAAAGCGGCCGATGTGGATACTGTCGGCGAATTGGTGAGATTTAATAAAAATGACTTGTTGAAGTTCCGCAATTTCGGAAAGAAATCACTCACCGAACTGGACGAACTGCTCGATAGACTCAACTTGTCGTTTGGTATGGATATTTCGAAATATAAATTAGATAAAGACTAAGTTATTGCAATGAGACATAATAAGAAAATCAATCATTTGGGACGTACGCATTCTCACCGCATAGCCATGCTTTCGAACATGGCGGTTTCGCTGATTATGCACAAACGGATTTTTACAACCACGGCAAAGGCAAAAGCCTTGCGCAAATACGTAGAGCCTCTGATTACGAAGTCCAAGGCGTCTTCAAAATCGCCCGAGGATGTGATGCACCAGCGCCGTATTGTTTTTGCTTCACTGCAAAGCAAATATGCAGTAAAAGAACTCTTTCAGACTGTTGCCGAGAAAGTCGGCGACCGTCCGGGCGGGTATACGCGCATCATCAGGACCGGCAACCGCTTGGGTGACAACGCATCCATGTGCTTTATCGAACTGGTGGATTTCAACGAAAACATGTTGAAAGAAACCAAGAAGGCAACAAAGACAAGGCGTTCGCGTCGCGGCGGTAAGAAAGCGGCCGAAACGGATACCACCATCACTTCGACTGCGACGGCAGTAGCCCCGACAGAGAAAAAAACGGCGGATACGCCCGTCGCAACACCTGATGCAATAGATGAAGCAGTTACAATCGAAGAAACGGAAGCAAAGGACGAAGCGCTTGTTGCTGACGCAGTAGAAATTGTCGCGGAAGAAGAAGACGCGCAAGTCGAAACGCCGGTAACCGAAGAAGAGAAAAAAGACGCGGAATAACCGCACGCAATTCATAATTATCGCACAGTTCGGACGAGACTCTTCCCAATGTTATCAAGTGAAAGATTCTCGTTTTCCGGATTGCTTCATTTTATTCGCAATGACACGGCGTATCCGGCGTTTTGCGAAGGCGGCAGTGAAGCAGTCCGGTCTTTTTTGCTTCACGTGATGCACGTTGTGGGTAATTTGGGCAAGTTGGCTTAACTTCCACATCGAACAAAGCAGCCATTGCTTTTTGCGTCAGCCCAAACTGTTTCGTTATGCAGATAAACATCTACCCGGACATCATTGTTCGGCGTGTTGCAGATTAGAAAATTATCTTTCTGTTCAAACTCCCGTATCATTACAGACCTGAGTTCGATATAAGAAATAGCCGTTTACGGCTTATATATCCATAGAAAACGATGTGAAATGAACGGTTTTGTCCGCCGTCATTGCGCGGCACGAAGCAATCCAGCGGGCTGATAATAAGCAAATAACGAAACATGTCACTGGCAGGCACGAAGCAATCCGGAACTTTGTTATCTTTCAATCTCACATATTTACTCGCTCCTTCACTGGCACACGGGACATTCCTGCCGGAAGATTTTTCCGATGAAACGGTGTTGAACCCGAAAGAAGCGGAGATGACGCTCTGTCAACTGTTGAAGGTGACCGTCAGTCTGCTGC
>JAIRLL010000068.1 GCA_031259505.1 Tannerella sp. | reverse complement strand
TTCGTATTCACATAATTCCATAATTTTCAAAATTTACTTTGTCCACGAATTGCACGAATTTACACGAACTGACATGAGAAAATTCGTGTAATTCGTGGACATTCACCCGCCGGCCTGTTTGTGGCCGCCCAGTTCAATCACTTCGAGGTCTTTGACTGCGGCGCCGTCGACCGTGAACCGGACGAGCGTGCGCACCTGATGGAATCCGCTTTGCCCTGCGGCGCCGGGATTGATGTGGAGGCAGTTCAGGCGCCGGTCGAACATGATTTTCAGGATGTGCGAATGTCCTGCGACGAAGAGGTGCGGCTTCGTTTCGAGCAGTTCCGCGCGAATCGACGGCTCGTATCGCCCCGGATAGCCGCCGATATGCGTCATCATCACACGGCACGCTTCGACCGTGAAATGCATGGTTTTGGGATATTTCATACGCAGATTATGACTGTCGATATTGCCGTACACGGCTCGCAGCGGCCGGACGAGCGCCAGTTTTTCGGCCAGCGCTTCCGACCCGATGTCGCCCGCATGCCATATCTCGTCGCACGGACTGAAGAATGCGACATATTTTTCGTCCCACCATGCGTGCGTGTCCGAAAGAAGACCTATTCTTTTCATACTTGTTTTTCTATTTCTGCAAATGTATTTATCTTTACCGGATTTTGAACAGATATGACCGACAAAACGACATACGGATATTTCGGGCGCGACATGAGCTGGCTCTCGTTCAACTATCGCGTCCTGCTGGAAGCCGGCGACGCGACGCTTCCGATATACGAACGGATACGTTTCCTTTCGATCTATTCGTCGAACATGGAAGAGTTCTACGAAATCCGGGTGGCAGAGCACCGCACCGCCATCCAGAAGAAAAACTTTACGGACGGGAACGCGGAACAGCTCGAAAAGACGCTCGAAGAAATTACGCGCGAAGTGAACCGCCAGCAAGAAACGTTTTACCGCATCTTCTACGAAGGCATACTGCCCGAACTGCGGCGAAACGGTATTTATCTCTACCGCGACCATCGTCCGGAGGCGTTTCACCTCGATTTTGTGCGAAACTATTTCAGGGAATACGTGTTCCCGTTTCTTTCGCCCGTGACGATGCTCGACGGCGTCGATACCTTCATCCGCGACCGCCGCCTCTATCTGGTCGTCCGCATCCGGGGGAAACGGACGGCGGAGACGTACTGCGTGCTGATAAAACTTCCGCACGACAAGGTGCCGCGCATCATCCCCCTGCCGCCGCACAGGGGAATGTATTACTACATGTTTGTGGACGACATGATACGCGCCAACCTGTCGTCCGTCTTTAAGGACTACACCGTTTGCGACAACTACGCCATCAAGATTTCGCGCGATGCAGACCTCTGTCTGGAAGACGTGAATCCCGAAAACATGCTCCAGAGCGCCATTGAAAAAGACCCTCTGAAAATGCTCCTGAACGTCAGGGAAAAAGTCGAAAAGCGAAAAGTAGGAGGCGAAATAAGCCGTTTCATGTACGACCGCGACATGCCGGTCGATCTGCTTGAATTCCTCTGCGGGAAGTTTTTCATAAAAAAGGAAGACCTCGTGAAGGGCGGACGCTACATGAATCTTCAAGACCTCAGCAAGCTGCCCAATCCGTTTGGCGACCGTCTGTGCGTGCATTTCCCGCCGCCGATGCACATTCCGCGATTCGACAGGGCCGGCTCCATGCTCCGAGAAGTGGAATCGCGCGACGTACTGCTGCTGTTTCCCTATCAGAAGTTCGACTACCTGACGGATTTCATACGCGAAGCCGTATACGACCCCGACGTCGAGGAAATCAAAATCACGCAATACCGCGTAGCCGAAAATTCGGCCGTGATCGACCTGCTCGTCAAAGCTGCGGAAAACGGCAGGAAGGTGACCGTCTTCGTCGAAGTGAAGGCGCGCTTCGACGAAGAACACAACATGAGCACGGCCGAACTGATGAACCATAAAGGCATACGGATCGTCTACAGTTCGCCCAGCCTGAAGATACACGCCAAGGTGATGATCATCCTTCGCGGGCAGACGGGAAAAGCCGATTTTGCGTATGTGAGTACAGGCAATTTCAACGAGAAAACGGCCAGAATCTATTCGGATATGGCGCTGCTCACCTGCAACCGCGAAATCGTCGCCGATATCAGGAACCTCTTCAGCGTGCTGGAGCAGCCGCAGGAACAGCCTCTCTTTCGCCATCTGCTGGTGGCGCGGTTCAACATGACGGCGGAATTGAAACGGATGATACGGCGCGAAACCGCACATGCGAAGGCCGGAAAAAAAGGACGGATCATTCTTAAGATGAACGGCCTGCAGGACGAAAGCATGATAGACGAACTGTACGGCGCATCGCAAGGCGGCGTAGACGTCGACCTGATTGTTCGCGGGATATGCTGTCTGGTTCCCAACAGGCCATACAGCCGGAATATCCGCGTGACGCGCATCGTCGACATGTTTCTCGAACACGCGCGGGTGTGGTATTTCTACAACGGCGGGGCGGAAGACGTATATATCTCGTCGGCCGACTGGATGAAACGCAACCTGAACAGACGCATCGAGGCGGCCGTGCCGGTTCTGGACAGCGACATCAGGCGGACAATCATCGACATCCTGCATATCCAACTGCGCGACGGCGCGAAAGCCTGCTTCATCGACGAGCATCTGCAGAACGTGTTCAAATACAACTGTGCGGATGCGCCCCCCGTACGCGCACAGACGGCTATCCGGGAGTATGTCAGGGAAAAATACGGGGCGCTTCCGCCGGAACTTCCCGGCTGCGAATACGCCACTCCTGCGGGTAAAGACTGTTGATGCGGCTCCCGATATTACGGGCAAAACCCAGCGGCAGGCGTCTGTAAGTAACCGTATACAGTCCTTTCGGCATGCCTTCGTGCAGTGCGGGAGTTTCTCTTTGCAGGTAGCGGACGGCTTCGTCCCAGGTCTGCTCGACGGTCGGGAACGCATCCGGACGCAGCGCCGCACTCAGCGCCAGTGCGTGCGAAGGAACCACGTCGCGCCCCCTGACCTGACCGGCAGGGATGCCTGCCGAAAGAAGGTGCAGACGTTCCGAAACAGTTTCGAAAACATCACGGGCATGGTCGGGAACGGCATGTATGACGTCGCGGCAGGTGGTCTCGAAGCGAAACATTTCCGGCCTGCGCAGCCATTCGCAAAGTTGTGCGGGAGGTTTCTGCGATTTGTTTTTTGTCCTGACGGAGATTCGTCGCAAGGGTGCGTCCGCCTTGCGCAGCACGGCAAGAAAAAAACCTTCGCCCTTCGTCCGGTGCGGGGAAAAACGGTATGAAGGATACCGGTCATCCGCACCGCAGGCGATATTCCAGCCGGCTTCGACGGACAGCGGCAGCGCCCGGGCATGAAGAGTTTCGGCGATATGGCGGATGTTGTCTTCGTTTTCTTCCCTGTTGAAAGTGCATGTACTGTAAACGAACAGCCCGCCGGGACGGAGCGCATCCCATACATCGCGTACGATTCGCCGCTGCCGCCCGGCGCACAGCCGGACGCGGGCGGCGCTCCACTCGCTGCGACTGTGCGCGTCTTTGCGAAACATCCCTTCGCCCGAACAGGGCATGTCGGCCACAATCAGGTCGAACAGATGCGTCAGGCGGCCGGCTTCCGCGGCGTCGCTGTTTGTCACGAGCACATTTGCCGCGCCCCACTTCAGGATGTTTTCGGTCAGTACGGCGCACCGGCTGCGGATGACTTCGTTGCTCACCAGCACGCTGCCTTCGGGCAAAATGCTCAGCAGATGCGTCGATTTCCCGCCCGGCGAGGCGCACAGATCCAGACACGCGACGGGCGATGACACATGCTGCCCGACAACCTGCTCAAGGAACATGGACGACGCTTCCTGCACGTAATACGCCCCGCCGTGAAACAGCGGGTCGAACGAAAACGCCGGACGTTCGCCCGTATAATAATATCCCGTCCGGCACCATTTCACCTGTTCGCAGGGCAGCGCAGACGGCGATTTGACGGGATTGATGCGGATGCTGACAGGCGGCTTGTCCTGCAGCGCCGTTTCCAGCAAAGGAAAGTCGGTCATCCACCGGCCTGTGCGGGCTATGAAATCCGGCGGAAGCTGCATGATTTCCTGTTTCGAACTGTATTTTACAAAGTGTATATGCTTCACTTTACATGTTTGCTGCAAATGTAGTATAATTGTGCTACATTTGCAGCAAAAAAATAAATTATGCATCCTGCTCTTTTTCTGATTCCCGTGACGCTGGGCGATACCGGACACCGGAAGGTATTGCCGGAATACAATCTCGACGTGATACGCGGCATACGCCATTTTGTGGCGGAAAACGTGCGTTCGGCGCGCCGTTTTCTGAAGAAAGCCGATCCGTCCGTTGCGCTCGACGGCCTGACGTTCTGCGAGTTGAACGGTCATACGCCGCCCGAAGCGCTTGCCGGATATCTGGAACCGCTCGCGCGGGGCGAGTCCGTCGGGGTCATCTCCGAAGCGGGGTGTCCGGCCATAGCTGATCCGGGCGCCGACGTGGTCGCCATTGCGCAGCGGAAAGGGTTTCGCGTCGTGCCGCTGGTGGGGCCGTCGTCTATCCTGATGGCGCTGATGGCGTCGGGCTTCAACGGTCAGCATTTTGCTTTTCACGGCTATTTGCCCGTCGACGCGACGGCGCGGGCGGAACGTATCCGAATGCTGGAATCGCGTATCTATTCGGAAAACGAGACGCAGATTTTCATCGAGACGCCCTACAGGAATAATAAATTGATGGCCGACGTGGTGCGCATATGCCGGCCGGCGACGAAACTGTGCGTGGCGTCATGCATCACCTGCGACGACGAGTGGATACGCACCCTCGCGGTAAAGGACTGGAAAGGCCGGCTGCCGGAACTGAACAGGAAACCGACGTTGTTCTTAATATATAAATGAAAAGATTATGAAACAGTATCAGGCACACGGGACGGCTGTCGTCGACGACGGCTGCTCGATAGGAGAAGGGACGCGGATATGGCATTTTTCGCACGTCATGAGCGGCTGCACGATCGGGCGTGGCTGCACGATCGGGCAGAACGTGGTGGTTGCGCCCGGCGTCGTGCTGGGAGATTGGGTGAAGGTGCAAAACAACGTGTCGATATATACCGGCGTGACGTGCGAAGACTACGTATTCCTGGGGCCGGGCTGCGTGTTCACGAACGTGATTAACCCGCGCAGCGCGGTGTCGCGCAGGGATCGGTTTATGCCTACCCGCGTCGGGCGGGGGGCAACCGTCGGCGCCAATGCCACGATTATCTGCGGACACGCCATTGGCGCGTATGCCATGGTGGGCGCCGGTGCGGTGGTCACGAAAGACGTCCCGCCGTATGCGCTCGTTGTCGGCAATCCCGCCAGGCAGACCGGCTGGGTAAGCGAATACGGTCACCGGCTCGATTTCGACGGCGACGGCGTGGCCGTCTGTCCCGAAGGAAATGCGGTATATCGCCTGCGGAACGGGAGGGTCGAGAAGGGATGAATCCCGGATCTTTGAAATTTCAGTTATTCAGTCATAAGTCATAAGTCGATACCACTTACGACTTATGACTTACGATTTTCTCAATTCCGAATACGCCTGTTTATGCCGCGCACAGTTTATTTGCCGTTACCGATTGCCTGTCGCAAGACATTTTCGCCCGTACTGTCCCAGTAGTTGCAGTCCAGTTCGAAGAACGTGGAAGTATAGGGGACGGTCAGCGCAGTTTTGAGTATCACCACGTTGAATTTGCGACTGACTTCGTCCAGACGGTCGATCAGACGGTCGTGCAGCACGAAAGTCCGGTTCTCGCCGAGGAGCGTCTTCATCTGTCCGCGCAGCGCGTCGATTCCCGCGACGTCTTTTTCGTCGAGATACAGCAATTCCTTATCCTGATAGATTGCGGCTTTGACATGAGGCGCTTTTTCGATTTCCCGGTAAACGAAATCGAGGACGTCCATATATGCCTCGCCTGTATGGACGGTCTTTATTCCCGGCTGGGTTTGCAGGGGATAAGCCATATCCGTGACCACGATCCAGTTCCGGTGTCCCAGCAGGGGGATTTCCGCTTTCAGTGCGTCTTTCCACAATGCTGCCGGCTCTGTCGGTTCGCAGGACCGGGCAGATTCGGTACCGCTATGTTTTGACACAATGCACGCCGTAAACTGAAAACATAGCGCCGCCAATACCATAAAATTGAAAAATCTGTTTATTATCATTGAGTTTTATATGATTCTGCTTTATACTTACACCTGAAACTCCAGCACAAGCCGTTCGCCCGCTCTGACCGTCACGCGGCTTTGCAGCGAAACCAGCACATTCGCGCCTTTCTGCTCCAATTTCGCGGGAACGGTCTGTCCGCCAAGTGTGACAGTTACCTTTTTTGCTTTCCTGCTTTTGGGTGCGTCCACCGAGAAACTGCTTAACTGTACTTGCCCGTGTTTGGATTCGAGGACGCACTCCATTGCGTTACCCGACTGCCGTTGCGAGTAGCTCCCCCACCCTTCCGCCGCCGTGAAAGGCGCTTTGAAGTTGTCGGCGTTCCATTTTGGGGCAAAACGCATGTAGCCTTTCGGACCGTGATATTCAAACCCGCAGGCGGTGATGAACGAGCCGTAACTTGCCATCGCGCGGGCGTAGTGGTCGCTGCACTCGATTTCGTTGTACGGATTGCGTTTGGCGGCATGGTAACGGTCGTGAATCGAGCGGACAATCGCAAGTCCTTCGTC
>JAIRLL010000364.1 GCA_031259505.1 Tannerella sp. | reverse complement strand
CATTTCGGTCAGGCCGTCGTGCGGAAAAGGCATCACGGGCGCGAGCATTTTGCGGACGGCCTGGTCGGTAAGCGATTGCCTGTCTTTGCCGGCGGGACGCATCAGTTTCGAAATTCTCGACGCAGGAGTTCGCAGGATGCAGGAGGGAGTGACCAGCAGCAACCGTTCGACACGCAGCAGCGACACCATGCAAAGTTGCAGCGCCATCATTGCGCCAAACGAATATCCCAGTACGGCCACGCAGGGAAGTTCCAGCCTGTTCATTACCTGAACAGCCCATTCGCCGTGTTCGCGGTCGGAGAGAGGGGATTTCGTCCCGGCGCTGAAGCCGACGCAGCCCGGCGGGTCGGGCACAATCAACCGGAGGCGGTTCATGTCCAGTCCACGGACAAACGGACTTGCGACAAGCGGATTGATGGCATTCTTGCCATAAAACATCAGCACAGGTTTGCCCGCGGGATTGCCGTACAGCACGACATGCGTGTCGCCGAAGCGCGTTTCCACCATCCGCTCCGTCACCGGCACGTCGATATCCATCAGGCGCATGCGATACAGATTGTGAAGAATATGCCTGTCTTCGCGTGATTTACCGGGTTTATGCTTTCCCATTCGCTTCAGTCCGTCCGTTTTCTGAAAAGCCGTATGACGCCGCAGGCTATCAGCCGTATGAAGACGGACAGGGCGTAGAGTCCCGCGCCGATAAAAATGACCCAGACGCTTTGCGTCCACAACTCCTTCCATTCTGTCCGGTAGACGATGATGGAAATCGCGTTCAGAATAAACGATGCGGCGATGCAGGCGCAAAGCCACGCGATTTCCCGTTTTTGCTGTTTGGCTGTAAATAGAATATCTTTCATATCAGGCAAAGTTCAGGTACGGTATTTTATATTCGTCGGGAAAGGCGAGAATCCGCTGTTCGCTCATGGCCTGCAGTCCCAGAAGAGCCAGCACGGAAGAATAGTACGCTTCTTCGACCAGAGATTCGGCGGGACGGCCTGTCACAGCCGCTTCGCAGAAGGAAGCCAGCAGAGGTTCGGAGCCGTCGTCGACAAAGCCCACGGTCGATTCGCCCGCGTGGGTCGAGGCGTTTTCGACAATGAAATAGCCGGTGTTTTTCGAGGCCGTTTCGGGCACCCAGCTCGGGCCGGCAAACGAGACGTGGTCGAAGATGCTGTGTTCTATCTGATTTATCAGTTGCATGATACCCGGAGCGGGCTGTGCTTCTTCGAAGTAATATTTTCCTTTTTCGGGTTCCATTGTCCCCTGGCTGCAGAGGATTTCTTCTTCCAGTCCGAAAAATTTGTTGGAGATGATGGATTCGTAGGTCATCTTCACGCCGCCGGCATAGCGATAGATGAGGCTGACATTGTCGTAGACCTCGCGGCCGTCTTTCCAGTAGACGAGGTCGCCGTATCCGGTCACGCTTTCGGGTATCATCTGCATTGCCCAGTTTCCGACTTGCAACTGGTGCGTGGCAAGTTCCGTCATCAGTCCGCCGGAGAATTGCCTGTAAAGCCGCCAGTTGATTTTCCGTTCCAGTTCGGGCGAAGGGACGGGACGGCGCCAGTCGCTGTTGCGAAACCAGTAGGCGCGGATACTGCCGATTGCGCCGATTGCGCCGCGGTGAATCATTTCCATCGCACGGATGTACTTGAGGTCGAACATGCGCTGCTGACCGATATACAATACCTTGCCCGACTGTTTGTATGCCCTGTACATGGCGAGGCAGTCTTCGGGAGTGAGCGCCATTGATTTTTCGCAGAACACGTGTTTGCCCGTCTGCAGGGCGTCGATGGTAATCGGCGCGTGCATGTCGAGGGGCGTGGCTATCAATACGGCCTGAATGTCGTTTCTGTCCAGCACCCGGCGGTAGTCGACATACGTTTTCGCCTGCGGATAGATTGCGGCTGCCTGTTTGAGGTGCATGTCGAAATTGTCGCACAGGGCTGCGACTTCCACATGCGGTATTTTGAGCAGATTCTGCATGTGATACTGCCCGCGCGAGCCTGTCCCGATGATTGCCAGTTTCAGCTTTTCGCTGCCGGCAATGGCTTTTTTTTCGTCGTCGCCGCACGATTGCAGCCATGGAAAAGCGGAGATCAGCAGGCTTCCGCTCCCGAGCGCGCCCATGTTCCTGAAAAAGTCTCTGCGGCTTATTGCTGTGTCATTAAATGTCTTGTCCGTCATATATTATGTTTTTTTGAAGAGCTTGCATGTGCTTTATTCTTCCGCCGTTTGGCAGTCGTATATTCTGTATTCCGTTATCTCGAAGCGGTTCAGCCACTGTTCCGCTTCGCCGGCTTCGGCAGCCATCAGCGCCGTGGTAAGCGCTTCGGCGTCGACGGGACGGGGGGATACGACGGCGACCATCTTCCGGGCAGTCACATATTCGCCCGTAGCGGGACGGACGATGTGCATGGGGCGGGCGGGCATGTTTCCCGATATGGACAGGGCGGCATTGCTCAGGCGAATGTTGTCTGTGCGGCGGTTGCTGTACGGATTGTCGACGCCGACCGGCCAGCAGTCGCCGTGCGGATGCGTCCCGAGGGCAAGCGTCATGCTGTTGCCGAAGTTTACCAGCGCGCGGCTGACGGCGTGCTGCTCCGTCAGCCGGCGGATTTGTTCTGCGGCGTAGCCTTTTGCATATCCGCCCAGATCGAAAGAGGCGCTTCCGTCGAGGGCGACGGTACGGCGGGTTTCGTCGAACGTCACGTGTTTCCAGCGTCCCAGAGTGACGTCGAAACAGCCTCCGGTCAGTTCGCAGTAGCGTTTGCAATCCATCAGGATATCCCACAGTTCGTCGTTCATCCCGACGGGATAAAGCGCTGCGTCCGTGTTGATCCGCCCGAGTTCGCTCATGGCGTCGAAACGGTTCAGCATCTTCTCCAGCCGCATGGCTTCTGACGCGATGCGTTGCCACAGTTCGTTCAGCCCGGCAGGACTGTCTCCGAAGAGGAGCGCATCCAGCCGTGTTCCCATCACTTTCGGGATGGAGCCGTGGAAGAGACGGGACGAAGGATAATATTTTGTATACATGTTCATTTTATCTGTGCGAAAACAGGAAACATCTTACCGCAGTCGACGGCCACAAATTTAGGGAAAAATGAAGAACAGGGCTGTCATTCTCTGCAAAATAACGTTAACATACCGCAGGCGGTCAAATAACAGGTTGAGATTTAAGACGGTATTCATGCTGCACATGACATTTCCTACGTTCCTGCATGTTTTTTCAATATGCTGTTCAGTACGCGGACGGACGAAATCAGTTTGTCTGTCGAAGTGAATACGCTGACGTCCCAGACGTGCGACGTGCGTCCTTTGTGAATGATGGTGGCTACGGCGCGCACGGTGTCGCCTTCGTGTGCGGACGAGATGTGATTGCCGCTGACCTGCATCCCGACCACCACTTCGTCGGGCAGGCAGAGTATCATGGAGCCAAGTCCGGCGACGGTTTCGGCCAGCGCCAGCGTGGCTCCTCCGTGCAGGATGCCAAAGGGCTGGCGGGTGCGGCAGTCGACCGGCATGGTGGCTTCGACGCGGCTTTCCGAGGCGTAGGTGTACTGGATGCCCAGGTGTCCCATCAGCGCGTCTTTTGCTCGTGCGTTGAGTTCGGCCAGGGGGATATCTGCCGGACGGACGGTGGCGAGGATGCGGTTTTCCACGACGGAGGCAACGCCGTCGTTGTCGTTCGACGCCGTCACGTGGTCGGCACACCGGCGGACGGATGTCCGGGCATTTTCCATCGCCACGCCGAATCCGGCCATCTGAATCATCGTCACGTCGCAGACTCCGTCGCCGATGGCTATGATTTCGCTCATCTCCACCTTTAATATGTCGGCCAGGATGCTGAGCGTATTGGCTTTGTCGATGGATTGCGGGACGATTTCGAGGAAATATTCTTCGGAGGGGAATATATCCATCGTGCCGGCCAGGTGTTTTTTCAGGTATTGCCTCAATTCGTCGAGCGCCTGTGCGTCTTCGCTCACAAACATGCACTTGCAGGGCGAGAAGTCGATGGCTTCGGCAAAGCGGTCGACGCCGGTTATTTCCATTCCGTTCAGTTTCGCTTCGGCGAGGACGCGTCTGTTTCGGGGGCTGCTGGTGATGATTCTGTTCTGGTGATACGTGAAGATGGGGAAGTTCCTTTTTTCTGCCAGCCGTTCGAGGAAGGGAAACATGCGGGGGTCGATGCGCTTTTCGAACAGCAGTTCGCCGGTTTGAGCGTTGAATATCTGGCATCCGTTGTAGGACAGGATGAAGCCTCCGTATTTGTCCATTTCCAGTTCTTTGGCAACGGGCAGTACGCCGTAGGTTGGCCGTCCCGACGCCAGCACAATGTGCACGCCCAACTGCTGCGCTTTCAGCAGGGCGATCTTCGTACGCGCACTGATCTGCTTCTTCGAGTTCAGCAGCGTCCCGTCTATATCCAGTACTAACAGTTTATATTTCATTATATTGTTTTGTATTTATACTTGTAAGCGTTCCTTTACCGGAGGTCAAAGGTAGCTTTTTATTCGCACTATCGGGCGCGGACTTCCTGAAAATTTTTAGGAACACTATTCCGGTCGTCGCGGGCTTCATAATTTTTTTTTTCAACGCTAATCCGGTCGTCGCGGACTTCATAAAAATTTTTTTCAACGTTATTCCGGTCGTCGCGGGCTTCATAAAATTTTTTTTCAACGTTATTCCGGTCGTCGCGGACTTCATAAAATTTTTTTTCAACGC
>JAIRLL010000251.1 GCA_031259505.1 Tannerella sp. | reverse complement strand
CCGCAAAGAAAAAGACTAAATTCATTGCACCCAAGCCGGTGAAATATAAAGAAAATTTGCAGGATCCGAACGAACCGATTCGTCTGAACAAATTTCTGGCAAATGCAGGCGTATGTTCGCGACGCGAAGCCGACGAATTTATTCAGGCAGGCGTCGTCAAGGTCAACGACAAAGTTGTCACCGAACTGGGCACAAAAATCTCACGTATGGACACCGTGCTCTTCCACGATCGCCCGGTGCGTCTCGAAGGAAAAATCTACATCCTGCTGAACAAACCCAAAAATTTCATCACCACGACCGACGATCCGAACGAACGCCGTACGGTGATGGATCTGGTGAAACATGCCTGCAAAGAGCGTGTCTATCCTGTCGGACGGCTCGACCGCAATACGACCGGCGTAATGCTGCTGACCAACGATGGCGACCTTGCCTCCAAACTGACGCATCCGTCGTTCAAAAAGAAGAAAATCTATCACGTCTGGCTGGATAAGGAAGTGGCAATAACCGACATGGAACGACTGGCTAACGGCATCGAACTGGAAGACGGCGAAATACATGCCGACGCCCTCAGCTATGCCAGTGAAGAGGATAAAAGCCAGGTCGGAATTGAAATCCATTCGGGCAGAAACCGCATCGTACGCCGTATGTTCGAGGCCCTCGGATACAAGGTAATGAAGCTGGATCGCGTCTACTTTGCAGGCTTGACCAAGAAAAATCTGGGTCGAGGCAAATGGCGTTACCTCAATGAACCGGAAGTGAACATGCTCAGAATAGGAGCATTTGAATAAGCAAAATGGCAAGGACAAAGATAAAAGATATTCTTAAAATGCGGACGTATGGCATCTCGCTAAACGTAAAAGGCTGGGTGCGAACACGACGGGGAAGCAAGCAAGTCAATTTCATTGCCCTCAACGACGGTTCGACCGTGTACAACCTGCAAATAGTTGTCGACATCGAACAATTCGGGGAAGAATATCTGAAACCCGTTACGACCGGCGCCTGTATCGGTGTGGACGGTAAGTTAGTACAGTCGCAGGGTGCAGGTCAGACCGTCGAACTTCGTGCGGAGAAAATCCAGATCTACGGAACAGCCGATCCGACCTCCTATCCCTTGCAAAAGAAAGGCCATTCGATGGAGTTCCTGCGCGAAATAGCGCACTTGCGCCCGCGTACGAATACTTTTGGCGCCGTCTTCCGCATTAGCCACCACATGGCTATGGCTATTCATACGTTTTTTCATGAACGTGGCTTTTTTAATTTCCACACTCCGATCATCACCGGATCCGACTGCGAAGGCGCCGGGCAAATGTTTCAGGTAACGACAATGAATCTCTACGACCTGAAAAAAGACGAAAACGGCGCAATATTGTACAGCAGCGACTTTTTCGGCAAACAAACGAACCTGACCGTCTCCGGACAACTGGAAGGCGAACTTGCAGCGTTGGCGCTGGGCGAGATTTACACTTTCGGACCTACTTTCAGAGCCGAAAATTCCAACACCCCACGCCACCTGGCTGAGTTCTGGATGATCGAACCGGAAATGGCATTCTACGAAATCGACGACAACATGCAACTGGCGGAAGATTTCATCAAATACTGTATCCGGTGGGCTTTGGAACATTGCGCGGACGAAATACAGTTTCTGTGTGAACACTTCGACAAGGAACTGACGGAAAGACTGCATTTTGTCCTGAACAGGCGCTTCGTCCGCCTGACATACACCGAAGGCATCCGGATACTGGAAGAGGCTACGGCAGAAGGCCACAAGTTCGAGTTTCCCATCTACTGGGGCGCCGACCTCGCCGCGGAACATGAACGCTATCTGGTGGAAGATCATTTCAAATCTCCCGTGATTCTGACAGACTATCCGAAGGAAATCAAATCGTTCTATATGAAGCAAAACGACGACGGGAAAACCGTCCGCGCCATGGATGTGCTGTTTCCGAAAATCGGCGAAATCATTGGCGGTTCGCAACGCGAAGAAGATTACGACAAACTGCTGATGCGCGCCGAAGAAATGTCCATACCCTACAAAGATATCTGGTGGTATATGGATACTCGCCGCTTCGGAACAGCGCCTCATTCGGGTTTCGGAATGGGATTCGAACGGCTGCTGCTGTTTGTGACCGGTATGACGAACATCCGCGACGTGATACCCTTCCCCCGTACGCCAAACAATGCGGACTTTTAAACAAACACCTTACAGGCAATAAAATATAGATTATTCATCAAAAATCAAGAAAGAATATGAAAGCGAAATGGTTATTTTTAGTATTATTTATCTCTGCGACAGCCGTCCTGAATGCACAAAACATACGTTTTGGCGTCAAGGGAGGTTTGAATGTATCCAGTGTGAAGTTCAGTGAAGAAGTTTTCGACGCCGACAATATAACAGGTTTTCACATCGGCCCGATAATAGAAATAATGACACCCCTGCCCGGCATCGGACTCGACGGAGCCGTCCTGTTCACACAAAAAGGAACGGGACTGCGCCAAAAGACGATAAAAAACAACTTCCTCGAAGTGCCGGTCAACCTGAAATGGAAAATGATCCTGCCCCTGGTCAAACCATATCTTTCAGCCGGTCCCTACGTCGGATTTCGCATGGCGGGCGACAAAAGCTGGAGTGATACGTACGGTGATATTGTCCGGCAAATCGAAAGTAAAAACTTCTGTGCGGGATTGAATTTTGCAGCAGGCGCCGAAATAGTGAGCTGGATACAACTCAGCGTGAACTACAATCTGGGGTTGACAGACCATTTCAAAACCTTCGACGTCAATCATCCCATCACATCAGGCAGCGGCAAAACGCGCACGTGGATAATTTCGGCGGCAGTATTCTTTTGACGGCGGAAAAATCGAATCATCAAACCCTGACTTTCGAGCATTGAGCCGTTGAATTGAAATACGCCGAAGTAATATTGCCCCTGCCTTTGGATAATACGTACACGTATTGTATCCCGCCGGAGATGGAGGCGTTGGTGCGACCCGGTCTCAGGGTAATCGTGCCTTTCGGAAAAAAGCGTTATTACACGGCAATTGTCAAGACAGCGCTCGACGATATTCCCTCGACGTCGTATGCGCTGAAGGAAATTTTTGCCACGCTGGACAGCACGCCTGTTCTTCTCCCTTCACAGATGAAATTTTGGGAATGGATGGCGTCCTACTATTTATGCAGGCTGGGCGATGTATACAGGGTAGCCGTTCCGTCGGGACTGAAGCTGGAAAGCGAAACCGTCGTATACTGCAACCATATCGACTCCGAAACGCCCCTGACTATCAAAGAACGCCTGATTATCGACGCTTTTTCAGACGCAAACAGCAGCCTGACGGTATCCAGGCTGGAACGAATCACCCGAATCGGCAACCTGATTCCGCTGCTGAACAAACTGATGCAGCAGGGCATTATTACGGTCAGCGAAGAATTGAAAAAAGGATTCGTTTCTAAAAAAGAGACATACGTCCGCCTTCATGCCGATTATCGCAGAGAAGAAGACCTGACGCCTGCGCTTTCACAGCTTAAACGAGCCTGGCAGCAGGAAAATCTGTTGCATGCATATATCGGACTGGCCGAACCCTTTTCGGCAAATACCCTGCCGAAAGAAATATCAAAAAAACGCCTGCTGAAAGTGACCGGCGCAGGCGCATCCGTATTGGACAGTCTGGTCAAACGCGGATGGATGGAATATTACGGGAAGGAAACCAGCCGTCTGCAATCATACGCCGCGACATTGCAGCCATTGGGCAAACTCACGCCTCCACAGCAGACCACATTCAACGAAATAAAAAGCGTATTCGAAACAAAACAGGTCTGTCTGCTGCACGGCGTCCCTTCGTGCGGGAAGACGGAGATTTATCTGCATCTGGTGTCCGAAATGCTGGAACAGGGCAAGCAAGTCCTGTATCTGCTGCCTGAAATAGCTATCACAACGCAAATAACCAGCAGGCTGCGGCATTTTCTCGGCGACAGGTTACGGGTGTATCATTCAGGCTTTTCAGATGCCGAACGCGTAGAAGTATGGTGCGAACTCGTCAATCGCAGAGCGCCCGTTGTGATATTGGGCGTCCGTTCGTCGCTGTTTCTGCCGTTCACGAACCTGGGACTCGTGATTGTAGACGAGGAACACGACACATCCTACAAGCAGCAAGACTCTGCACCGCGTTATCACACACGCAATGCAGCGGTGATGCTGGCGCATATCCACGGGGCCAAGACGCTGCTCGGCTCGGCGACCCCTTCCATAGACTCGATTTACAATGCAAAAACAGGCAAATACGGCATGACATCGCTGAAAACGCGCTACGGCGAAGGTGTAAGCCCGCAAATTCATCTGGTCGACACTAAAGAATTGAAGCGAAAAAAAATAATGAAAGACAACCTGTTGTCTCCTTTCCTTCAACAAAAAATCGATGAAGCGCTGAAACATGGCGAACAGGTCATACTGTTTCGCAACAGACGTGGTTTTGCTCCTGCAATGGAATGTAAATCATGCAGTCAGACCATCCGTTGCATCCATTGCGACGTGAGCCTGACTTACCACAGGCAACGCAATCGCCTGATCTGTCATTACTGTGGCTATACTCAGCCGGTACCCGACCGGTGTCCCGCGTGCGAACATCCCGAAATGAAGTGGATGGGTTTCGGAACCGAAAAAATTGAAGAAGAAATAACTGCACTCTTCCCTGCTGCACGCACAGTGCGCCTCGATCTGGACACTGCCCGCACGTATCGGGAATGCGAACGTATTCTGACGGATTTCGGTGAGGGGAAAAGCCACATACTCATTGGCACACAAATGATTTCAAAAGGGCTGGACTTCGAGCGCGTCACGGTCGTCGGCATATTGAATGCGGACGGACTGATGAATTTTCCTGACTTCAGGGCGCACGAAAGAGCTTTTCAGTTGATGATGCAGGTCGGCGCACGCGCAGGACGACGGGACAGGCAGGGCGTCGTCGTCATTCAAACCTCGCAACCCGAACATCCACTCCTCCAAATGCTGCAGTCCGCCAGCTACGAAGAGATGGTTTCGTCGCAATTGAACGAAAGATATCTGTTCAAATATCCTCCTTATTCTCGCCTGATTACTATCGTATTGCGACACAGAGACGAAACAGTTTCAGATGAAAATGCGACTGTCTATGCACGCTTTTTGCAGGAAGAACTGGACGAATCGTGTGTTTATGGGCCTTTTTCGCCGCCCGTCAACAGGATTCAAACTTTGCATGTGCGACACATCATACTGAAAATAAAGCTGTCTCAACGCACGGCAACCGTTCGAACCGTGCTGGAAAACGTGTATCGGCGAATGCAGTCGCTTCCTTCCTTCAAGCAGATGCTGGTGCATTACGATGTGGACAACTGACAAAACGTACTTCGTGACTGTGTGTCCGGATTGCTTCAGGCTACGCCTTCGCCCCATGGTGAGAAGCGGGAAATCGACCGAAAACCCGCTTCTCGCCATGGACAGAAGCATAAAATCAATCGAAAACCTGCTTCCCGCCGTGACGCGCCGCGCGCCGCGTCACCAGCGAAGGGGTAGCCTGAAGCAGTCCGGACTGATTTCACAAAATTATGCCGGATACAGTATAAAAACAGGACTGTTTCGTCAATCGGCAAACTATCCGCGTGAATATATATAATGTATTAAAAAAAAATGTCTGTTTTGTGTGTCATGTAGAATATTTCATGTAAATTTGCGGCGTTGCATGGACAAAAGACGAATGTGCAACGGCATTACAGTATTACCGTATTAATTATTACATGAATAATCATGAGAAAAAGTTTTTTGTTGTTATCAATTTCGTTGTTTGTCGTTTACGGCCATGCGCAGCGCGGTGTTGCCGTCGAAAACCTGCGTTGCGAGTACATGAAAGATCCGCTGGGGATTGACATCCTGCGTCCGCGTTTCAGTTGGGAAATGGTTTCGGACGAAACCGGCAAGAAGCAAAAGGCATATCAGATTCTTGTCTCGACCGACGTGTCCGCGCTCGCGGAAGACAGGGCCGACGCATGGAACAGTAAAAAAACGACCGGAAACGCCACCAACCAGATTTATTATGCCGGCAAGCCATTGCAGGCAAACACGCTTTACTACTGGAAAGCGCGCGTGTGGGACGAAAAAGGCAAACCTTCGGCGTGGAGTCCGGTGGCACGTTTCCTGACAGGTCCGCTGAAAGCCGACGACTGGAAAGCGCAGTGGATTGGCGAAAAGGAAACGCCGGTTGCTCCCGAAGACCGCTATTACACATATCAAGGCTATCGTTCCGTACAGGTATCGCAGCCCGACGCATACAAGTGGATTGTCATTGACCTGAAAACGGAACAGACTTTCGACGCCGTAAAAATCTACCCGATAGCTTCCAGAGAACGCATTTTCCCGCTCCGGTTTACCATCGAAGCGGCGTCATCGTCCGATTTCGCCGATGCAAAGGTGATTGTCGATGAATCGGGAAAAGACAACATCGTACAGTCCGCCGAATTTTATTACAAAAAACTGTCTTCGCCGGCTACCGGAAGGTTTATCCGGCTGAATGTGACGCGGCTTGCCCCGGCAGACAGGGACAGGAACCTGTATGAATTTGGAATATCCGAATTTGAAGCGCTGAAAGACCGTGAAAACATCGCCCTGCACCGGCATGTTTCCGTTTCGGATACGACCACGCTCGACTGGGAATACGAAGCGCAGTGGATTACCGACGAACATATCCGGCCGAACAGCCTGAAAAATTATGTCGACAACATTCCCCCCTCGCCATTGCTGCGCAAGGAAATACGGATTGAGAAGAAAGTAGCGGGCGCATACTATTCCGTTTCCGCGCAGGGACTTTACGAAGCATATATAAACGGCCGAAAGGTCGGCAGCCAGGTGCTCGCTCCCGAATTTACGGACTACGACAGTCATCTGCAGTTCCAGACCTTCGAAGTGACCGACATGCTCGAGCAGGGCGCAAATGCACTGGGCGCCATGCTGGCCGACGGCTGGTATATCGGTGCGCGCTGGGCGTATCCCAACCGCGGCGGATACGGATATTTCCGTAAATTCATCGGACAACTGCTGATTATGTACGAAGACGGAACGACGCAAATCATCGGTACGGACGGTTCGTGGAAGATGCAGCCGCAAGGCCCCGTTCGCGAAGCGTCCAACTTTATCGGCGAGGCGTATGACGCCGCATACGAACAAAAAGGATGGGACAGGGTCGGCTACGACGACTCCACGTGGCAGACCGTTTCGGTCTATCCCGGCGAGAAGCAAAACCTCTCTGCCCAGATGAACGAACCGCTTGCCGTCATTCAGGAATTAAAACCGATAGCCGTCCACAAAATCGGGCGCAACAAATATATTTTCGACCTCGGCCAGAACATGGTGGGCTGGGTGCGGCTGAATTTGCCGTACAATCCCGGCCAGACTGTCCGCTTACGCTACGGCGAATGGCTCTACGACGACGGTTCGCTTTACACGGACAACCTGCGTGCCGCCAAACAGATAGACCTCTACCGGCCGGCCGGCGAAGCAACCATTTCCTGGGAACCGCGTTTCACCTATCACGGTTTCCGTTATGTCGAAGTCGACGGCTTGACGCAGGCGCCGCAACTCGACAACCTGCTTGGCCGGGTGATAGCCTCGTCTTCGCCCGTAGTGAGCACGTTCGAATGTTCGGACAGGGATGTGAACAAACTCTGGTCGAATATCCGCTGGACGCTTTGGGGCAACCTGACGTCTGTCCCGACCGACTGCCCTCAACGCGACGAACGCGAGGGATGGATGGCCGATGCGCAGATTTTTTCGCAAACAGCCATCTACAACCTTGACATGGCAGGTTTCTATACAAAATGGGCGCGCGACATCTGCGATTCGCAACTGCCGGACGGTCGCTTCCCCAACATTGCGCCGCACGACGGCACGTGGCGCGATCTGTTCAACGCGCCGGGATGGGCGGATGCCGGCGTGGTGATCCCCTGGCGCCTGTACATAAACTACAATGACAGAGATATCCTTGCCCGGCACTATGAATCGATGAAGAAGTTCGTCGACTTCAACCGTACGCATAACCCCGACCTGATTTGGCGGAACATCCGCGGTCTCGACTACAACGACTGGCTGAACGGCAACTGGATTGTTGCCGACGACTATCCGAAAGAAGGCGGAAGCATACCGAATGAAATTTTCGCGACGGCCTATTTTGCCCATTCTGCGGAGATCGTCGCCCGGTCGGCCGGCCTGCTCGGTAAAACGGCCGACAGCAAATACTACGGCGAACTGGCGGCCAGCATCCGCAAGGCGTTTGTAAAGGAATTTGTCGCGCCCGACGGAAAAATCAAGGGCGATACGCAGACGGGCTATGCCATTGCCCTGCAATTCGGACTGCTGCCGGCAGACTTGCGCGCCAAGGCTGCCGCTCACATGGTCGAAGCCGTCAAAAAATACGATTACCGCATTTCGACCGGCATACACGGCTCTTACATGCTGATGGAACAACTGGTGGCATACGGATATGCCGACATCGCCGGCCGGCTGTTGCTGAGCCGCCGTTTCCCGTCGTGGATTTATTCCATTGACCAGGGAGCGACCACCATCTGGGAACGGTGGGACGGCTACGTGGCCGGCCGCGGATTTCAGGACGCAGGCATGAACTCGTTCAATCACGTGGCAATCGGTGCGGTAGGCGAATGGCTGTATCGCCATATACTGGGCATACAGCCGGACGAAAACAAGCCTGGATTCCGTCATTTCCGCATCAAGCCGACGCCCGTTCACACGCTTACCTGGGCGAAAGGCAACTATCACAGCATCAACGGCAACATCGAAGTATCGTGGACGAACGAAAATAATATATTCAAACTCAATATTGCCGTTCCGGCCAACACAACTGCTACCGTTGTGATGCCGGACGGCCGGACATATGAAGCCGGTTCGGGGCGGCATGAATTTAAGACAATTCAATAATTCAAAATACAACGGAATGGACAGAAGAAATTTTATTCGAAAAAGCGTCGTGGCTGCAGCCGCCACGGCCTGTTATGGTCTGAACGGAAAAATGGCACGGTCTGCGGCAGCCATGCCGGGCGCGAAAGGCAAAAACAGGATTGGCATCCAGTTGTTCAGCATTCACGCGACGTTGCCCGACGATCACAAAGGGTGTCTGAAAAAACTTTCGGACACAGGCTATTCGTATGCTGAAGCGTATGGTTTCGACGGCAGTGTGTTCCTGAAAAAGCGTTTGACGGAATGGAGCGCAATGCTGAAGGATGTCGGGATGCAGCTCTCCGGCACGCATTGCGGCACAGGCCTGTTGCCGGCAGACGTGCAGGCCGGAGAATGGGACTACTGGCGGAAAAGCATCGACGAGATGAACGCCGCCGGCGGCAAGCGTCTGATACAGTCGTTCCTCCCGGCAGGGAAAACGCAGGACGAGGTGAAACGCACTGCCGAACAGTTCAACCGCATCGGGGAACTGTGTAAGGCGGGCGGCATCAAGTTCGGATATCACAATCATCATTCGGAGTTTAAGCCGGTCGACGGCGAGATTGTGTTCGACCTGCTGCTTCGAAATACCGATGCCGGACTGGTGTTCTTCCAGATAGATTTGGGACATGCCGTAAACGGTGGCGGCGACATACTTGCGTATATGCGGAACTATCCGGGGCGTTTCCTGGCGTGGCATGCTTCCGATTTCAAGAAAGGACAAGGCTATACGGAAGTCGGAGAGGGCGACGTGCCATACGATGCGCTTTTCGACCTGGCTGCATCATACGGTCTGGAAGACCTGACCGTGGAACAGGAAACGGATGGCGACGTGTATGCCTCCTGCAAGCGCGATTTCGATTTTCTGATCAAATATCCCTGGACAAAAATAGAATAAACGCGCTTTCGAATGTCGGAGAAAATAAAGAACAGGACAGTTTTCTCGCTGCATGAGGTGATGGTCAGCGTGGGAAAGACGCTTGTGAAAAGATATACAAGCGCTTTCTGGGTCAGGGCGGAAATAAGCAAACTGAATTTTTACAGGTATTCCGGCCATTGCTATCTCGACCTTATCGAAAAGCAGGACGGGAAGATCGTGGCGCAGACACGGGCTGTCCTGTGGAAGAGCGACTATCAACGCATCGACGCGCTTTTCCGCAAGACGCTTAACGAACCGCTCAGAGACGGAATCAAGATACTGTTTCAGGCCACCATTGCGTTCGAAGCGTCTCACGGACTGACCTTGCGTATTTCCAGTATTGACCCCGACTATACTTTGGGCGACCTCGAAAGAGAGAAGCAGGAAACCATCCGCAGGATGTGCAAGGAGGGCATATTTCAGCGCAACAAGTCGCTGAAAATGCCTTTGCTGCCGCAGCGCATAGCCATTATCTCCGTCGAAACAAGCAAGGGATACAAAGACTTTCTCGGAAAGATAGACAGCAATCCGTGGAAATACGCTTTTTTTCACATGCTCTTTCCTTCGGTGCTTCAGGGCGAGGGGATGATTCCGTCCGTCATCGCGCAGTTGAACCGCATCAGGAAGGTACAAAGCCATTTCGACACGGTGGCGATTGTGCGCGGCGGCGGCGGCGAGGCAGGGCTTGCTTCATACAACAATTATCTGCTGGCGCGGGAAATTGCACTCTTTCCTCTTCCCGTCCTCACCGGCATCGGACATATCACCAACGAAACGGTCACCGACATGGTGGCCTTCCGAAATCTCATCACGCCCACGGATCTGGCCGATTTCTTCATGCAGGCGTTTCACAACTTTTCCGTTCCGGTCAGGCAGGCGCAGCAAAAACTTTCCGGCGTGTCACAGCGTATATTCCGAAATGAAAAGATGAAATTCATCTCCGAAATAAAACTTTTCCATTCGGCATCCGAAAACCTTCTGAGCCGGCACAGAACTCACGTCTGCTTCGTACAGGAGAAATTTTCGAACCGGTTGCAGCAGACGGTTCGCGAAGAAACCCTGCGGCTGGACGGCGTGGAAAAAAGCGTGAACACCCTCAGCCCCCGCGAAGTGATGAGGCGCGGATACAGCATGACCCTTCATAACGGGAAAACAGTCAGAAACGCCGGAACGCTGAAAGCGGGCGACAGGCTCGAAACGATTGTATACGAAGGCTCGATTATCAGTACGGTACAGACATGCATAACAAATTAGCGATGAACAGCAAGGAAATAAACTACACGGAAGCGTTCGAGGAACTGAAAGTAATCGTAGCCGCGCTCGAACAGGGAGAAATCACAGTCGACGAACTGTCCGGGAAGGTCGAGCGGGCGGTGCAGTTGATAAAAACGTGCAAGTCGAAACTGGACAGGGCGGACGAAGATGTGCGCCGGATTCTGGGAGAGCTTAACGAGGGATCGACGGCAGAGGCAGCAGATAAATGATCAACACACATATACAGCAGTTGCAGGCTCCCGGCGGAGCGAAAGATATTTTGCTTCATGTCTGCTGCGCGCCGTGTTCGGGAGCAATCGTCGAGTGCATGCTGGCAAACGGGCTGCGCCCGACCGTATTCTATTATAATCCCAATATTTTCCCGCACGGGGAATATGCGCGTCGCAAGGCCGAAAGCATTCGCCATACGGCATCGCTCGGAGTGCCTTTTGTCGACGGAGACTATGACCGCGCGGACTGGCTGGAGCAGGTGCAGGGGCTTGAGAATGAACCCGAACGCGGACGGCGCTGTCCGGTCTGTTTCAGGATGCGGCTGGCGGAAACGGCGCGCCATGCGCACGGACACGGCTTTTCGGTGTTTGCCACAACGCTGGCCTCGTCGCGCTGGAAAAACCTGCGGCAAATCGACGAAGCGGGACAATACGCCGCGTCGCGCTATCCCGGCCTCGTCTTCTGGGCGCAAAACTGGCGGCGCGGCGGCCTGAGCGAACGCCGCAGCGAACTGATCAGGAAATATCAATTTTATAACCAGACTTATTGCGGATGTGAATTC
>JAIRLL010000179.1 GCA_031259505.1 Tannerella sp. | reverse complement strand
TTCCTTGATTTTGCCCAGGAAGACGGAACGGATGATGCATCCGCCGCGCCACATGAGGGCGATGCCGCCGTAGTTCAGATTCCAGCCGTATTCCTTCGCCGCCTCGCGCATCAGCAGGTATCCCTGTGCGTAGGAGACGATTTTGGAGGCATAGAGGGCGTTCTTCAGGTCGGTGACGAACGCAGCCCTGTCGCCGGCGAACGGTCGTCTCACGCTGCCGGCAAGCTCGCGCGAGGCAGCGACGCGCTCCTCTTTCTGCGCCGAGAGGCAGCGGGCGAAGACCGATTCGGCTATCAGCGTCAGCGGGATACCCAGATCCAGCGCCGCTACGCCCGTCCACTTGCCGGTGCCTTTCTGGCCGGCCGTGTCGAGGATTTTGTCGACAACCGCCTCGCCGGCTTCATCTCTGTAGGCGAGGATGTCGCGCGTGATTTCGATCAGGTAGCTGTTCAGCTCGCCTTCGTTCCACGTCTTGAACACCTCGTGCATCTCCTGTGCCGACATGCCCAGCAGGTCTTTCATGATCTGGTAGACCTCGCAGATGAGTTGCATGTCGCCGTATTCGATGCCGTTGTGCACCATCTTCACGAAATGTCCGGCGCCGTTTTCGCCCACCCAGTCGCAGCAGGGCGCGCCGTCGGCTCTGGCACATATGGACTGAAAGACGGGCCTGACCAGTTCCCAGGCCGCCGGCGAGCCGCCGGGCATCATCGAGGGGCCGTTCAGCGCACCTTCCTCGCCGCCCGACACGCCGGTGCCGATGTAGAGCAGTCCGCGGCTTTCGACATATGCCGTGCGGCGGACAGTGTCGGGAAAGTGCGTATTGCCGCCGTCGATAATCACGTCGCCCGGCTCGAGGTGCGGGATGATTTGCTCAATGAAATCGTCTACCGCCTGCCCGGCCTTGACCAGCATCATCACCTTGCGTGGACGCTTGAGCGACCTGCACAGTTCCCCGACCGAGTGCGTCCCGATGAAATTCTTTCCCTTGCCGCGACCGTTCACGAACGCGTCTACCTTCGAGACCGTGCGGTTGAATACTGCTACTGTAAAACCCCTGCTTTCCATGTTCAGCGCCAGGTTTTCTCCCATTACGGCCAGTCCTGTCAGGCCGATGTCTGCTAATTTTTCCATTTCTTTTTTTGTTATGATTAATAATGATTCTGTTGATTCTTCGATATGATTTTGTTTCTGCTGCATAATTGCAACTGTTCATTCATTCATTCTGCAATAATAAAACCCAAATCCCGCAGTCCGTTCGCCACGTCCGCGCTCGCGCCGTGGAGGCGGAGCGTGTAGCATCCGAACTCGCGGCGAATCCAGTAGTTCCCGCGCTGTTCTTCGAACGTCGCCGGCGACTGCTTCAGCCGGCAACTGTCTTCCCGGACGGGATACGTATGCGTGACGGCTTCGTAGAACACCTCTTCGGGCGTCCTGCCCCTGCAGTCCACCGCGAACGTGACCGGACAGGGTGGGGGAGGGATCGTCGCCGGATACCAGTCCGCCAGGACGTCCTGCCCGAAGAAGCGGCTCCACTCATGAATACAGGCTGCCGTGCCGTTGGCTTTTCCGTCGGACGAATAGCCTGCGATATGCGGCGTCCCGACGAAAGCCTTTTCCAGCAGGACAGGGTCGATGGCCGGCTCGCCTTCCCACACATCGAGCACGAACCCCGAAAGTCCGGTCTGCGCGGCGCGTTTCAGCGCCGCCGATTCCGTCACCGCCCCGCGCGACGAGTTGAGAAAGTCCGCTCCCGCCTTCATCCGTTCGAAAAACGAGTCCGAAGCCAGATGATACGTGGGATAAGGCGCCTCGCGGGTGAGCGGCGTATGGCAGGTGACGATGTCGCTCTGCGCCAGCAGTTCGTCGAGCGGCGTGAAGGCGTCCGGTCCTTCGCGGTCGGCGCGCGGCGGGTCGTTCAGCATGACGTTCATGCCCAGCGCGGCGCCGGCACGGGCTACCTTGCTACCCACGTGGCCGACGCCAATCACGCCCAGCGTCGTCTCGCGCAGCGTCCGGCGCTGTTCCTTCGCCAGGGTGACAAGCACGGCCGTGATATACTGCTGCACGGACGACGAGTTGCAGCCCGGCGCATTGACCCAGCGGATGCCGTGCGCCTCGCACCAGGCCGTGTCGATATGGTCGTAGCCGATGGTGGCCGTCGCAATCAGACGGACGCGGCTGCCCTCGAGCAGCGCGGCATTGCAGCGGGTGCGCGTGCGTGTAAAAAGCACGTCGGCATCCGCCACATCTGCCGGCGATATTTCTGCTCCCGGCAGGTATACCACTTCGGCATACGGCTCCAGTACGCCCCGCAGGAACGGAATCCTGTTGTCTGCTACGATTTTCAGCCGTTTCATGTGCAAAAAACCCGTATACATTATTTAAACCGTTCCCTGCAGGACCACAGCCCCAGCGCCGGATTGGAAATGTAGTAGATTTCCTCGCCGTCGACGACGTTCCAGCCGTCGGTCAGTTTTTCGGGGTTGTAGCGCGACGTCATCGCGTGCAGGTCGGCGTAGTGGAATCCGACGCCTTCGATCTCTTCCCGTGTCAGGTGTCCCGGGCAGTAAGTGATATTGAACCGTCCTTCCGAGGTGCCGTGTATCAGGTGTGCCGCCACGCCGAGGTTGTTTTGCAGGTCTTCGTTTTCCTGCACGTAGCGCAACACTTGCGGCGTGTGGACGTAGCCGTATTTGCGGATAAGCAGGTCGATGGTCGGGTCTTCGCCAAACTGCTGCAGTCCGGGCGCGAGCACGATCAGTTCGCCGCCGTCGGCAATGGCCATGCGTGTGCGGTAGACGCTTTTGTTGCCCAGCCATGTGCTTCGAAATTCTTCGGGGTCAAGATATACCACGACCTTTTTCATTTCCCGGTCGAGCATCCGGAAATTGACTTCGAGCGACAGGCGGGCGGCCTTTTCGAAACACTCGAAGTCGTCGCCGATAAAGAGGCCGCGCATTTGCAGTCCGTCGTCGCCCTGCGAGATGACGGTCTGGAGGTAGACGACGGGAAGATGTGCGGTGAAATGAGTGGAAGCGTAGTTCAGCAACATGCGGACGGGGGTTTTGGCGCGTCCCATGATGCGTTCCATGCCGTAGGCTGCGCCGACGAAGTGGCTTTTGTTGATGCCTTCGGCGCCGCCCGTGCCGACGAAGATGTTTTTGTTGTAGCTTGCCATTCCGATGACCTCGTGGGGGACGACCTGTCCGAGCGAGAGTATCAGGTCGTATCCGCCCTCGACGAGCAGGCGGTTGACCTGCGCCGGCCAGTCGTAGTCGACCGCGCCTTCCGAAAATTCCTTCACGTATCCGCCCGGCACCACTCCGACGGTGACGACGTCGTCGCGCCAGTTGTGCACGCGGAAAAGCGACAGCGGCACGCCGGGAAACATCCGTTCGATTTCGGCTTCCGTCATCGGGAAATGCGTGCCCAGCGCGGGCAGGATGTCGGTCAGGCGGTCGCCGTAGTATTCGTATGCATACTGCGTCAGTTCGCCGGCACGCGAATGGTATCGCGTGAAATCGGGCGGGATGGCCAGTACTTTCTTTTTCGGTCCGAGCCTGTCGAACGTTTCGAAAACGGCTTTCTTCAAATCTTCTCCGCCAAGGGCGAGGGCAGGGCTTCCTTTTTCAAAATACAGCATAAAATTCCTGAGTTATTCGTGTCAAACACCGCATCATCTTAACACGCGGGCATTTCCTTTCCAGATGCTCCAGACCTGTTCTTCGTCGGCCGGCTGTCCGTAGTCGGTGAGGAATGTGGTGGCGAGTGCGCCGGTAGCCCATCCGAACTGAATCCATTTTTCCGGTTCCCATCCTTTCAGGACGCCGTGAAGCAGCCCGCCGACGAAGCCGTCGCCTCCGCCGATGCGGTCGAGCACGCGGATCGGGCGCGGTTCGATGACGTGCCAGTCTTCGCCTTCCAGCATGATGGCGCCCCAGAGGTGGTCGTTGGCGCTGATTACTTCGCGCAGCGTGGTGGCAAAGACCGATGCGTGGGGGAAGGTTTTCTTTACCTGGCGTATCATTCCCTTGAAGCTTTCGATTTTGGCGGCGATGTCTTTTCCGCCGGCTTCGGGGCCTTCGATTCCAAAACAGAGCTGGAAGTCTTCTTCGTTGCCGACAAGAATGTCCGAGATGGACGCGATTTCGGCGAAAATGTCGTGCAGTTCCTGTTCGCGTCCTTTCCAGAACGAAGCACGGTAGTTGAGGTCGAACGAAATCTTCGTGCCGTATTTTCGCGCCGCCCGCGCCAGTTCGAGGCAGAAGCGACTGGTTTCGACGGACAGTGCACCGATCAGCCCGGAGAGGTGCAGGATTTGAACTCCTTCACGGTCGAAGAGGCGTTCCAGGTCGAAATCCTTCACGTTAAGTGTGCGTCCGACTTCGCCGCTGCGGTCGTTCCACACGCGCGGCCCTCGCGAGCCGAAGCCGCTGTCGGCGATATTGATCTGGTGACGGAATCCCCAGGGGCCTCCCTGTTCGACATCTTTTCCTTCATACTCGATGTGGCGACTGTGGAGGTTATCCTTGATGAACTGCGCTATCGGGCTGCCTTTCACGAAGGTGGTGAGCGCCTTTACGGGAAGTCCCAGACAGGCGGGGATGCTTGCCACGTTCGATTCCGCGCTGGTGGCCTGCATCAGCAACTGGTCGCTCTTGTGGACGGGTTGTCCGTGTGCTATCGGGGTCAGGCGTATTCCCATGCTTGTGGGCACGACCATTGCCCATTTGTAGTTATCTTTCAGTTTCATGACGATATTATTTTTTTTGTGATGTTTTGTTTATATGGAGAAAGCGTCGAATCCGCCGTCGACGGGCGTCACCGTACCGGTCACAAAGGCGGATGCGTCGCTGGCCAGCCACTGTATGGTGCCGAGCAGTTCTTCGGGACGTCCGAGGCGGTTGAAGGGCGTATGAGCCATGACGGTTTTGCAGCGGTCGGAAGGTGTGCCGTCGGGGTTGGTCATCAGGGCGCGGTTCTGTTCCGTGAGGAAGAAACCCGGAGCGACGGCGTTCACGCGCAGCCCTTCGCCGAACTTGATGGCCAGTTCGCCGGCCATGTATTGCGTGAAATTGCTGATGGCAGCCTTGGCGCATCCGTAGCCGACAACACGCGTGAGAGGACGCAGCGCCGATTCGGACGAGATGTTGATGATGCTGCCTTTTTTCTGCGCAACCATCACCTCGGCAAAAACCATTGTCGGCAGTACGGTGCCGAACAGGTTGAGGTCGACAACCTTGCGAAAGGCGTCGACGTCGAGGTCAAAAAATGTTTTGTCGGGCGGGATGGTCGCGCCGGCCATATTGCCACCTGCAAGGTTGATCAATACGTCGATTTGTCCGTATGCCGCCAGGATGTCTTTACGGTTTCCGACAAGCGTTTCCCTGTCGAGCACATCCGTTTCAAGAAATACAGCCTGTCCGCCGGCGGCTGCGATTTCGTCTGCAAGTTTTTTTCCGCCTTCGGCATTGCGGTCGAGTATGACGACGCGCGCGCCTTCGCCGGCAAGGTGTCTGGCCATGCAACCGCCCAGAATCCCGCATCCTCCCGTGAGGATAATCACTTTGTTTTCTACACTGAACAATAAATTTTTCATAGTTCCCTTAATTATATATTTTACGTTTATAAATCATGCTTTTCCGAATGTTTCGTGCGTTTGCAGCACGCATGTGCGGCAAGTGCGTCGCAAATTTACGCATTTTTTTTAGATGGAAAGCTTTCTGTTGAAAATGGAGGGTGCATTTGACTGTGCAAACACGATTGAATCTCCATTGCCGGCAATAAAAGTAAAAATACTTTGTTCATTTTTATGTCTTTAAAATGTCTGATTAATTATTTTGTTCCGTATCGACAATTATTATTTGGTGAAAAGGGCAACGAGGTCTCGGGCATACTTTCACTAAACAGGTGAAAGTATAAATCAGGTCTCGTTGAAGGTTTCACCACGTTAGTGAAAGCATAAAAGAGCGCTCGGGACATTTTCACCAACGCAGTGAAAGCGT